>DAOVIK010000120.1 GCA_030673735.1 Anaerolineae bacterium | reverse complement strand
ATCGGTCTTTGGCGATTCCGGGTGACTCGGTGAGGAAGATACTGATCATTGCTGGTCCGCTGCCTAACCACTCGCTGTAGCGGACCAGGGCAGCGCAGCAATTAGATGTCGTTAGGTGAGATCCCTGGCCGTTGAGCTCAAAACCGTTGTGCGTATTGCTTCTCTCCTGCAGGCTTCGCACGCAGTTGAGAAGGGGGCATCTGCGATCCTCCCTAAATCTCTCAATAGCTAGAATTCCGTCATCATTTAGCTCGCTGCTGATGGCTGGCTTGTGTCATCCTTCGGCAGAGCGCGCCTATTGGGAAGGCCATGAGGTATAAATCCTGTATAGCATGATCGTTTGCAAATCGGCGGGGAAAAGGTTCCGAAAGGTACTGATCTTCCCGCTTCATTCTTATAGGAACTCAGCCTTTCAATAGCACAAATTACAAGCCGCCCGCACACACTTAGTGCAGGCAAAGGTGAAGCTTCAGCAGGGCTCGAGGTCGTGAGGTCGCCGAAAGGAGAATTCTAAGTATGAAGTGGAAATGGGCTAATGTGCCAATTCCGGCCCAGCATGTCGTGGGATTGATATTGGGTGCTATTCTTCAGTACGTGCTCAAGCATGGGCTGTTCGCGGCCCCATGGATAGGAGTTGCGTTTGGCATTCCTCTGATCCTCATTGGAGTTGGGTTGTCGGTGTGGTCAGTCTTGAAGGTCGGCGAGATGGAAATCATGAGACCGACTGATCTCATCACCAGTGGGCCCTATTCGCTGAGCAGGAATCCTATGTACGTTGGGTGGACGATCATGTACTTGGGCATCGGACTGGCGGCGAATTCAGCGTGGATACTTGTCTTGCTTCCATTGGTTGCTGCCTTAACTCATTTCGTTGACGTTCTCAAGGAAGAGCGATTCCTTGAGAAGGAGTTTGGCGACGAGTACGCTCAGTACAAGGAACGAGTGCGCCGCTATCTGTGATGAATGACTCCACAAGCGATAAGCGGAATCAGCAGCCCAGTCCCTCGCTCCAAGGGACGCGCCAACTCGAGATCTCCTTTGAAAGCAAATAGGGGAGAGGTTCGTCACCGCAGGACTGCAAACGCTTCGATCATTGAACCAAGCCCGCACCAGATGCGTTGGCCTCGAGAAGGATGTCCAACGCCTCGGATTTGGTTTGCAGTTTCAACATCCGATTGTAGAAACCTCCGGCTTGGATTAAGTCATCGTGACGCCCACGCTCGACGACGCGCCCCTCATGCATGACGAGGATCTGATTCACCACTTCAAGCCCCACCAGTCGATGCGTGATGATCAATGTGGTCCGCTCTTCCATCAGCCCGTATAGTGCCTTCATGACCTCTCGCGCGGTTAGGGCGTCGAGATTGGCGGTTGGCTCATCCAGGATGAGTATCGGTGTGTCTTTCAACAACGCGCGCGCGATCGCAACGCGTTGACGTTCCCCACCGCTCAGAAGCAGACCACCTTCACCGATCCAAGTATCATAGCCATTAGGCAGACCTTGGATGAATTGGTGGATTTGAGCAAGCTTTGCTGCTTGTATCAGATCGTGATCGCTGGCATCTGGGGAGGCCAAGAGCAAATTCCCTTTGATCGTATCGTTGAACAAATGGGTGCGTTGCGAGACAACGCTGATCATCCTTCGTACGTCCTCACCACGGTAATCCCTTAGCTCGTGCCCACCTAAACGGATGCTGCCTTCATCGTAATCCCAGAAACGAAGCAGGAGATTGATCAATGTGGACTTGCCCGCGCCACTGGGTCCGACCACGGCCAGGGTTGAGCCTTGATCCAACTGGAAGCTGATCCCGTCCAGCGCAGGCCTTTCTTCGGGCCCATAGCGAAATCGGAGATCGCGGACGACCAGGGAAGCATCAATCGGTTCGGGGGATGTATCACGCAGGTCAATAACGGATGGCTGTGCATCGACGATTTCAAGCAATCGCTGGGCCGCGGCCAATTGGCTTTCAAGCTGTTGAAAGATTGAGGGTAGGGGTAGGATGGCTTCGAAGCTGGCGATAGCAGCCAGGACAAGTAGAGCGAGGTAGACTCCGTCAAGCTGCCCAGCATTGATCAGCGGGATGGCGACAATCAGCAACGCGATGATCGATACATTCATCAGGAGCCCAGTGAGGGCATTTGAAAGCCCGCTTACGCGGCTCATGCGCTCTTGGAGTTGAATGTACTGCTGACTGAGGGAACTGATATCCGATTGGTGTTGCTCGGCGCTAGTGAACGCAAGTAGGTCCGCGCAGCCTTGAACTCCATCCACCAGCGCAGAATTCAACGACGCACGCAGCCCAATCAACCGACGTCCTGTGCCGCGGCCTAGGCCTTTCGCCAAGGCCAGGGAGCCGACGCCTGCGAGGCTGAGAAAGCCGACGAGCAGCAAGCTCAATCGAGGGTCAAACGCCCCAAAAAGGAACCACATGAGAATTGCGATGCATACCGCCACCGCCGGTGGGGCCAGGACGCGAGCGAAGAACTGCCCCAGCGTCTCTATGTCAGCGACGATGCGGCCGAGCAGATCGCCGCTCTGATAGCGAATCAGGCGTGCCGGTGCCAGAGGTTCGAGCTTCTGATAGAACCATACGCGTAGGCTTGCGAGCAAGCGAAAAGCAACGTTGTGCGAGACCAAGCGCTCAAGGTAGCGGAGGATGCCGCGTGTGATGCCGAAAAAGCGAACACCGACGATGGCGATCTGCAGTTCTGCAATCGACGGTTGCAGGGCGGCATATGCAATGATATAGGCCGAGGTTGCCAAAAGGCCTACGCTGCTAGCGATGGTCCCGAACCCAAGCAGGACAGCCAATCCCATACGTTTCCAGAAGGGACCGGCCAGTCTCAGCAGGGAGAAAAAGGCACGCTTCATGCGAAACCACCGTGGGCAGCGAAAAGCCGAGAATATAGCCCATCCTCTTCCAGTAGGGCGGTGTGTGATCCGGTTTCGATGACTCGCCCTCCGGCAATCACATGGATCGTGTCTGCGCTTTGGACAACACCCAGACGATGAGCAATGATCAGCGCGGTTCGATCCTGCAGCAAATGCTCCATCGCCTGCTGCAAGTGCGCTTCGATTTCCGGGTCGAGGTTGGCCGTGGCCTCGTCGAGGATCAGGAATGGCGCCTGTTTGAGGAATGCACGCGCGAGTGCGACTCGCTGGGCTTGACCACCGCTTAAGCGAGAACCGCGCTCGCCGAGAAGCGTGTCGTACGCCTGAGGTAGGGCTTGGATGAATTCGTGGGCGTGAGCCTGTTGAGCAGCGCGGATGACTTCTTCTTCAGTGGCGTTTGGATCGGCGAGACGGATGTTCTCGCCGACAGATGTATTGAACAGATAAGGATTTTGAGGAACCCAGGCGATTTGGGATCGCCAGGCAGTGATGTCTACGGAATCCAAGGGCTGGCCATCAATGGTGATCGATCCACTATCAGGATCGATGAAGCGCAACAAGAGATGGGCGATCGTGCTTTTCCCAGACCCGCTTGGGCCAACGATGGCCACCTTTTCCCCTGGGGCGATCTGCAGGGTGAGTCCATGCAGGGCGCCGCGATGACCGTTGTCATATGAATGGTGCACATTCTGCAAGTGGATGTCAAAGCGATGTTCAGAAGGATCTCTTGTCTGGAGCGTGGAAGGTTTGATCTGGCGCGATGGGGTGTCCAGGATCTCAAAGATCCTCTCAGCGGCTGCCACGCCCGACATACCGGCATGAAAACGGGTTCCAAGCATGCGCAGAGGCAGGTAAAACTCCGGTGCCAGGATCAATACGAAGAACGCTTGTTCAAAGATCAATCGTCCGTAGAGCAGGCGCAAGCCTATCCCAACCGCCACGACGGCGGTGCTGATGGTGGCGACCATCTCTAAAACCAGCGCTGACAGAAATGCCACCCGCAGGACGCCGAGAGTCGTTTGTTTGAACTGATCGCTGATCGCAGCGATAACCCGTGTCTGGTCTCGGCTTCGCCCGAGAAGCTTGAGTGTGGTCAGGCCTTGCAGGCTGTCTAAGAAATGGGCGCTCATGCGACTGAGCGATTTCCACTGCCGTTGCGTAAGACGATTGGCAGCGTCACCGATCAGGATCATGAAGAACGGGATCAGGGGGGCCGTCAGGAGCAGAACCAAACCCGACGTCAGATCGAGGGGCAGTATGAAGATGAGGATCGTCAGCGGCACCAAGGCGGCCATCGCCAGTTGGGGGAGATATTGCGAGAAATAGGCTTCCAGCGCCTCCACGCCCTCGACAACTGTGTTGGTTAATTCGCCACTGCGTTCGCCACTTGTATATGCGGGGCCAAGTATGAACAGATGTCTTATCAATCGTTGACGGAGTGAATGTTTCACCTGCCCCGAGGTTTTTTGCGCCGCTACTTCCACTCCCCAGGAGAAACCAGCACGCGCTACGCTTAGCACGAGCAGCAGCAGGAGTTGGGGTTGGACGTGGCTGAGAGTTTTGCCTGCCAAGAATACGTCAGTCACGATTTGGCTCAGGAGAAGCGCTTGCCCCACTAGTATGAATCCGGCGAGCGTGCCGAAACCAATCGTCAGCGCGAGATAAAGTCGCGCCGAGCGGGCTTGTTGGATCAGCCTCCTATCCACTCTCAGCCTTGACTGCACTCAGCAATCCTGCATCCGCCAATAATCGGATTCTGTGGGGGACTCATGCAAGCCCACACCCCCACTTCTTTCGCTTGTCAAATTGGACGGCTCCAATCGGGCCTACAGTGTTTTCAAAATGAGCGGTTCCATGATCAGGTGGTGAAGGAATGAAGAACCGGTGACTTGAGGATACTATCCAGAAATCTCGGCACCCAAGCGCCCAAATGCTCAGGTGCCGATGTGCCCACGTTAGGTGTCACCCTGGATCAGTATTCGAGTTTCGATTCGCGACCGATGCGCTCTCGGAAGACGTAATACGACCAACCCTGGTAGAGCAAGACGATCGGCACAAAGATCAGGGCAAGGATACTCATTACCTTCAGCGTATACGAACCAGAGGAGGCGTTGTAGATCGTGAGGCTCCATTCCGGATTGAGGCTTGAAATCATCACCCGCGGAAAGAGCTTCGTAAACAGCGTAATGGTCGAGAAGGCGATTGTAATCCCAGTGGTGATAAAGGCCCATTTATTCCGAGATCTAGAAATCAGCCAGCCTGCGGCCACCAACGCTGCCCCTGTCACCAATAGAAGAACAATGTGTGTAATTGTTGACTGATCGAATATGCTCGTGGCGAGAAGTCCCACCACCGCAGTGATAATGAAACTTGCTAAGGCAAAGGGCCAGAGCCGTTTGGCTGTCGTTTTAGCGCGAGCCTCGAGAACCTCCTCTGTCTTGAGGCTCAGGAAGAGGGCGCCGTGCATGGCAAATATCAATACCGAGGACAAGCCACAGAGTAGTGCAAAGGGATTGAGCAGGTTCCAGAAACCGCCTGTATAGGTCATGGTGGCGTCAATAGGAACGCCGCGGATCAAGTTGCCCATGGCGATTCCCCAAAGAATGGCAGGAACCAAGCTGCCGATAAAGATCATCCAATCCCATGTCCTACGCCAAGCAGGACGCCGATGCTTGCTGCGGAACTCAAATGCCACACCGCGTGCGATCAAGGCTATGAGCATGAGCACCAGCGGTAGATAGAATCCGCTGAAAAAAGTCGCATACCAATTGGGGAAGGCTGCAAACATAGCACCACCGGCGGTGATTAGCCAAACCTCGTTGCCGTCCCAGAAGGGACCAATGGTGTTGATGATCTTGCGGCGTTCCTGATCATCCTTGCCCAGGAAGGGCAGCAAGATTCCCACGCCATAGTCAAAGCCTTCGAGGAAGAAAAATCCGATCCAGAGGATGGCGATCAGAATGAACCAAAGGATTTGAAGGAACTCACCAGACATGTCAATCCCTCCTGTCAGCCCT
>DAOVIK010000178.1 GCA_030673735.1 Anaerolineae bacterium | reverse complement strand
TTCTGGATGAACCGACGATAGGGCTAGACGTGGTTGCCAAGGAGCGCATTCGTCAGTTCATTCACCACATCAACTCCCAGCGCGGAACGACGATCATCCTGACCACGCATGACCTGTCGGATGTCGAGAGACTTTGCGAGCGAGTGATGATCATCGACCACGGGCACTTGTTATACGATGGCAAACTGGAGGTCCTGCGCGAGCGTTTCGGGGGCAATCGGGAGCTGGATGTGGACTTCGCCGAGCAATATGACGACGTCGAAGTGCGGGGAGCACAGATCATTGCTCGCGAGGATATGCGCGTGGTCTATGAGTTTCAACGAGGAGCGGCAACGGCTTCAGAGTTGATCGGTCGCTTGTCGGCGAGATTTCGCATCGTTGATTTAAAGGTGCGAGAACCCGATATCGAAAACACGGTCCGGCGCATCTATGAAGAACGCCTCCTCGAATCATGAGACCCTACCTGTTATTGAGAGGCCCCTTCCACATTGAAGCGGGATCTCTGGGACGTAGGAGAATCATTGCGTTCTCGTAGGGATGGCGTTGTTTGACTCGGTCCCTTACAAGCCCTATACTAGTAATCGGACGGGGGAGATCACCGGCATGCTTGTACGCAGCGACATCGCGAAACTTGCACACTGACGGCACGTAGCTGGTCCCGCGTGCCGTTTTTCGTTCCGATACGGGAAGGAGTTGCAATGGATTATGGGATGATCGGCAAGATCGATAAAGCAAGACGATACGCTCAGGAGCGAGAGCGCATCAAGTTCGAGAGCTTCAAAGCTGTCTTAGATGGCAGGAACAATTCGCATGTCATCGAGTATGCCGATGGCGCCTGGACATGTGACTGCGGTTTCTTCCTAAGCAGAGGGGTATGCAGCCACAGCATGGCGCTCGAACGCATCCTGGCTGGCATGCTTAACGAGTCCGTGCAGATCTCCTGAAACATCTTCCTCTTTGCCGGGTCTGCGGTCGCTGCATGCCTGGCGCATGCCCTTTCCGTTCACAACATAGGTCCCACGCTGGGGCAACTCCAATCCAAATCTCTATACACCGAAAGCATACCTTCTTCAGCTTTAGATTCTCCATCCTCGGGCCTTCGATACAGATGCGCCAATTGACGCCATTGCAGGGTATCAAGGTTGCTCTTGCAACGGTATTTAAGTGGATGTTAACCAAAGTCAATTACTCGTGATGGTTATTGTGATAATTGTAACGATAGAGAATTCTCTCTCAGCCGTGTAACGCGGCTGGAGCGTCTCCAGCGTTCGAATAATCAAGGAGAAACCTATGAAAGAGGAGAATCATCGTCTCGCTGCGCTACGCCTGATCGCCATCCTAGGGTTGGCGGCCGTGCTGGTGATTGGGCTAGGCGCGTGCACACCCGCGGAAACACCAACACCGGAGCCAACTCAAGAGCCGACAGAACCTCCACCCACGGAGGAGCCGCCGCCTGATTACAGCGCACAACAGGCAGCCTGGGAAAGCGGTCCGCATTACGACAACTGGGACTTGGGCAAGGGCCCAAATGACATGTGTTCACGCTGTCACTCACCCCAGAACTGGCGGACAGATTCGAGCCCTGGGCCACCCCCGAACTGCATATCCTGCAAGTTCGACAGCGATGATGAAGTGCGTGATGCGTCACCCTTCAATATCTTCGTCTCCGAGGAAGACTGGGTGGGAATCCCCTGTGAGACCTGCCACTCCTTCGACGGAGAGACCATCACCGGGATCGCATGGCTCAATCCTGTGACTGGTGCGCATGAGCCCGCAAACACGGCCAATGAGCTGTGCGCGAAGTGCCATGTGAACATCGGTGCAGTTTCTCACGCCATCACGCTGGGCGGGGATGCACACACGAACTATGCTGGCCAGTGGCCGCAAGGCCCTAGACCCCAGTATTGTTCCGACTGCCACAACCCGATGTCGACAGTTGCCATGGCGTGTGAGGATTGCCATACGACAATACTCAGCGATGAGACACACGTCGCGAATACCAGGAACGCGATGCACACTAACATCACCTGCATGGCATGCCATGACGCAGAGGGATACGATGTTGGTCCGCATCCTGATGAAGAGATGGGAGGCCTGTGGGTTACCACACTAACGACCGTGGGCAGAGGCGGACCTTCCACTGAAGTGGTAATCTCCCACAGCCCGACTGGGGATGTCTCTTGCGACCGCTGCCACTTCGCAGACAACACAAACGGGCTGATCGTCCTCACCGCTGACGGCGAGGTACCAGAACCAGAACCAGAGGCCGAAGGGGAGTAGCAAGCCTCACAGAGGTCCGCCCCTTGCAGGCTTCACGGATCGAATTGCTGGAGACAATGGAGATTTCAAGAAACCTGAGGAACGACGTTCCGTTGGAAGATAGGCCGGTGGGGCAAGGGCAACTCTTGCCCCACCGGTACCGCGCAATGGCCATGTCATATAGAGAATCGGAAGCCCATCACGGGCAATCGATCTGAGGTGATGATGCAACAACTTGGCTTGTGGAACGCGGTGGGCATTGAGACCAGACTCGTCTCCCGAGTGATGTTTCTGGTTCTTCTCGTAGCCTTTGTAGCAGGATGTTCAACAGAGCCGGGCACATCTACCCCTACACCGGCAGGACCGGGCCAAGACGGCACGCCTGCAGAAACGCAGGACGCCGGTCCCAGCCCGGAGACCATCCAACAGACTTGGCAGGCCAGCTCGCACGCCAGCACGTTTGTGCTGGATGCTGCTGGTGAAAACAATGCATGTGCGCGCTGCCACGCTCCCGTCAACTTTTTGCCGAGCATCGACGAAATACCGGAAGCCTGCTTTACCTGCAAATTCGAGGTGTCAGATCCCGAACCGCTGATCCCTGAGTCGGATTGGATGAGCATCCCATGCTATGTCTGCCACGAGGGCGATGCAGATGATGTCGATCCAGAAATCGCATGGCTGGAGATGCCCCTGCTCGAATCCTACGCCGAAGTTGGTTCAGCCACCGAATTGTGCCTGAAGTGCCACGGTGCTGAGAGCGTTCCGGAGCACATATTCCCGCAACTGGGCGGAGCGCACGTTGACTACCAATGCGTCCAATGCCACGATGCTCACGGTACAACAGCTTCTTGCGATAGCGAAGCTTGTCATGCGGACGTCGTCGATCCTGCGGCGGCCATCCCCGGTCATGATGATGACCACCAGAGCGTCCTCTGTTGGGCCTGCCACGATGCGAGCGGTTTGGATGTAGCACCCCACCCGGACCTCGGTTTTTGGACCACTCAAGCGGGAGCGGTTGCGATCGTTTCACATGATCTAGTGAAAGAGGCCAGCTGCGAGCGCTGTCACTTCCCCGACAATCCATGGAATCTTTCGGCCGAAGTGATCCAACCGTAGCCGGAACTCAGGCCGCGCTAACCAACTTTGGAAGCCCAATTGCGATTGACTTGAGAAAAGGAGTTAGGCAATGGAAAAATCAAGCGGAAGAGGGCTGCGCATTAGTGCCATCGTTTTCATGGGCCTAACAGCAGCCATGAACGTTCTCGGAGGCATTGGAACCGTTTGCGCCGCGTTTCTGCACGAGCAGTTCCCGATTCCTGCGTGGATTAAAAACGACACGGGGTACCAGATATATATGATCACGACGATCATTGTGGGTATTGCTTGCGTCTGGTCAACCATCCAACTGTCAAAAGGTGGGCGCAATGTCTTCCGGAATGCCTTGCTCATCCTCCTCGTAGGAACGGGTATCGGCGCCGGCCACTACATCTTCTCTCAATCCCTTGGTTTCGGGAAGCCAGCAAACATTAAGTTCTTCGCTAACGCGCTGACCTTGATCTTCTTCCTCGTATTGTGGCTCCCTCCCATACGCAAACAGGTCGATTTCTCAAGTCCTATGGGAAGTGGAGATGAAGCCAAGACATCCGGTCTCTCAGCGATGCTTGCCGGTGTGGCAATGCTCACGATCTACATCTGGGCAGGACCATCCCACACATTCCAGGGAGGCAATTGGATCGATGTGTTGAAGGTTCCCTTGATCATTGGAGGCTTGGTTCTGACGATCGGGGGATTCAGCGCAATGCTGTGGCCTTTCCTTGCAGCTTTGCGCAAACAGCGTCTCATCGAGGACTCCGAGAAGCTAGCCTCTCGCTAGACTTCTTCCCATGCATGCAAGAGTAACGCACCCTTCTCCTCGCGAAGGGTCTCTGATGGGCATCGCGCCTGCTCGTAAGGGCAAGGCGCGATGCTCTTCTATTGGAAAAACTCAGAGGGGAAAGATCACGAGCGTATTGAAATCTTGAAATTCCGCGGTCAGCTTGCGGGGGGATTACTCGAGAGTTGATTACGTCGCAGGGACTGGATGTACTTCAATCCGGCAATAAAAAGGGCGCTACCGATGCCGAAGTATAGCGGGGCTAGATAAGGCTTGGGGATTGCCGAGTACTTGCGTAAGAAGATGCCCAGGGATATCATGAACACAACCAGAGGGTAGCTGCTCCAGCGCTGGAACGCGAAGAGGCAAATCTTTTCCTCTGAATAGGCATCAATTCGCGATATGTTCTTCACTGCGAACCTGGCAAGGATGAATCCATAGAAAGTCAGCCCGACTAGCAATGCGGCTGCAAGT
>DAOVIK010000338.1 GCA_030673735.1 Anaerolineae bacterium | reverse complement strand
GGCAATCATCCCCAAGAAAGCGATAGCCATGATCACAAGGCTCTGGCCACGCGAAGAAGCACCGAAAAGCCGGCTGCCTCTTTTCCTGCGCCTATCCGCAATGCGTATTCGTACCCCCCCAATAAGAGCCCTGAGTATCTCTCTGATTGCCATTGGTCTCCCCTCTGAAAACTGCAGTTTCCCCAACGCGGGGGCAGATCGAACTCCCCGCGGCAAACGAAACGATCTCACTCCGGAACACGACGAATCGCTACCCGCATAATGCCTCGGCCGTTGATGGTAATATTTTCATTCAAGTAATCGGTGATGAAGGGAACCGGAAAGATCAGCCGGTGGTCGTAGAACGCCTCCACCACGACGATATCCGCCCGACAACCTTCTGCTTGAGTGCAGAACGCTGGATTACTACTGAATGCCTCATTCAAGAGACTGATGCTTGGAATGTCGACTTTGTCAGAGTCGCATGGCCCAGTCGTGCAAACTGCCGATGTGGCGGCGAGTTCTCCAATCTCGTGCGAATCGAAGACCGTAAAGCTGCCGTCAGGTTCCACATCGACCTGGGTGACGATGATCTTGACGTTTGAACCAATACCGGCCAGGACCAGATCGGTCGTCGATGCTAGGGTCACTTGCGTGACTCCAGCAATCTCCTCGGCATCGACGTGCAAACCACGTGTCCCGTAGCGCGCGCCTTCCCTCGCCGCCGTGGCAACCGAGATCCAGCTCTGCACCCACCAGCCCAACTCCACCATGCCCAAGAACACCATCATGACGATCGGGAATATGAGGGCAAATTCGGCAAAACCTTGCCCTCGCCTTGATCGCTTCCATTTTCTTCCGGGTTTGGAGTTCACAGTGCACCACACAGGTTCATATGATTGCCTTCAATCCCCCCATAATGACTAGTGGTTATCCGGATCCAGCGGATAATCATCGACCGGAAGAAGAAGACTTCCGTCTCCATCCCAATAGCCGTCATTGTCCGTATCCGGATTGCCGGGAAGTGTTCCGTGTATATCGCGCTCGTCGACGTCGCTCCACCCATCGCCATCGCTGTCGAGGGGCGGAAGCGCGGTTGCGGTTGGGAGCTCCGGGGGTACCTCTGCGCCGCCCCCATCCCAAGGTTCGTTCACCATTTGAATGGATCTCGAGATGCGAACCGTTGGTAGGAGCATCGAGAAGAACGGATTCGTGACCGGATGGTTGTAGACCACCCTGATCTCCACGGGCGTCCTGGGAGCACCCGCATGGTCGCTCGTGGATACCTCGCTAGAGAAGGTGGCAAGCCCACTCACATACACCCCAAGAAAGTTCGGCCTGGCTACGTTGGTTTCCAAATCGTTCACCAGCAGCCCCGGCATTGCCGCTTCCCGTCCGACATGCTTGATCCAATCCACGCGACATGTCTGGTATTCACCGGGAAGGGCATATGGCAGTGGACTGCCATCTGGTCGTCCGAGTGCCTGGCACGATTCCGGACCATGCGTCGTCATCATGGGCGGGGCGCCAGTAACCGCAAAGCGGGCCGCAGTGCGCGCCGCATATCCAACCGCCAAAAAGGCCTGGAAAATGCGAGACGTCTCAATTAGCGTCATGATAAGTAAGAGTATGATCGGAAAGACCAGCGAAAACTCGACCAAGGATTGACCCGGCCTTGCATCTCTATAGCGCGTCTCTCTCTTCTGCCTCATCCTACAGCCTTTCATTGACCATGCTCCCCGATGTGCGCGCGTTCTTTACGCAGCGCCCCCCGTTGAGCTGACTTCTGTCCTCCATACAACGATCCGCCCATACGACAACAACCGGCGCCCCATTGTGTTTGCAAGCCCCGGCTATTACCAACCCGGAGCGTTCCTCAAAACGATGGAGCTTTCAAAGGCCGGTCCATTCCTGCTGCTGTGAACCACATCCTTGAGGATGCTTTCGCACCAGCCGCTCTCTGTCCAATAGCGCTCAAGCCGTGGTGTCCGCATTGCCCAATGCGAACAACTCCTGACCGCGCTCTAGCTTCCTGTCGCGGCCTGCAGGCGTTTGGCTACCTCGCTCCGGCTGAAGGTCGATATTTGATTTATAAGCAGTCCAGTGCCAGATCTCACACAATCCGGCCGCGATGCCGCTAACCGCGAATTGCCAGCGCGCGTCAATCATGTGGATATCTATGCATTGGTTTGCTTCGGGGGGTGTCGTGATCAACGGCCTCGCGAACCGGGGATGGCAAAATCCCTCTCGCTCGTGATGCAATGCCAACCCGGAGGCCATGATCCCCACATCCTGACCAATCTCGCTAATAGCCCCCCTAACTGCTCATTCGATTATAGCCAATGGCCAGCATGCTGTGCCTAGTACCTTGGCGCTATGCGCTCTGAAATCTTCTCGGAGTGCATTCTTTAGGGCCGCTTCAGGACACGACCATCGACTTGAGCAGCGCTTCCTCCTTCAACCGTTGCTGACGGATTCCTCATGGTCCGCAGGCATCATTATGCCCGCGATGGGCATATGTCGTCAAATTCCCTGAGCAGTCGGAAAGCGGTACTCCATTTTGACATCCATGACGTAT
>DAOVIK010000387.1 GCA_030673735.1 Anaerolineae bacterium | reverse complement strand
CCCCATCACCAACGCCAGAGCCCACCACAACCAATACGGCCACCGCAATTCCGACCAGCACCAACACGCCAACACCAGAACCTGCCTTCGATCGCAACCGGCTTGGCAACCTTGAGAGAGACGTCACGTACTGCACAGTCGACGGGGTAGAACTCAAAATGGATCTCTACTTCCCTGAGAGCATGGACGGACCGTGGCCGGCGGCGGTCTACGTTCACGGGGGAGCGTGGCAGGCCGGCGACAAGACCGCCGGCGCAGGATACCGTGAAGTCCCAGAGCTTGCTGCACACGGATACTTGGTCGCCTCGATCAATTACCGCTTAGCTCCCCGCTATCGTTTCCCTGCCCAGATCGAGGACGTGAAATGCGCCATCCGCCATCTGCGCGCCCACGCGGCTTCATACAATCTCGATCCTCAACGCATCGGAGCCTGGGGAAGCAGTGCGGGCGGGCATCTTGTCGCTCTCCTGGGAGTGACCGACCCCAGTGACGGGCTTGAGGGCCAAGGCGGGTATCCCGAGCAATCAAGCCGCGTGCAGGCGGTGGTCGACCTTTTCGGTCCGGCGGACATTCGTTTCGGCACGGACCCGGAACCAATATTGGAGCGCGTCTTTGGCACATCCGACACAAGCGCGCCGATCCTCCAAATCGCCAGCCCCGTGATCTACGCCTCTGCAGACGATCCTCCCTTCCTGATCCTGCATGGCACAGAGGATCCCGTCGTGCCTCCCGAGCACTCCCAAGCGCTCTACGATGCGCTCACTGCAGCAGGTGTTCCCGTCACATTGGTGCTGGTCGAGAACGCCGGGCATGGCTTCGTGAGCACGAACGGCGCCATCGATCCCTCGCGCGCAGAGATCACCCAATTGATCGTCGAATTCTTTGATTCACTATTGAAATAGGAGCTGTGGGGGTGGACCGGTTCTATGGTGTGTCAGCATCCTCGATTTCGGCGCCAATAGGCCGAGGCCAATAGAGGGCCAATCCCAGCAAGCTGATGATAATGCCAAACACCAACCCAAATACCTGCACTTCACCGAATGAGAGGTTGGGGAACCGCTGTGTTCCGATGCCCAGGTAATCGGCCAGGGTGGCCACTGCTGAGAAAACATACCCGGTGGCGATCAAGCGAGTGCCGATATCGGCACGCAGGCTGCTCGGACGGCCATTTCGGACGATGCGCACCGCTGAGTAGCCCCCCACGAGAACCATCGCCAAGCCCGTCATCCATAGGCCCATCTGAGCGATGCCCACCGCCGGCGTGAGGTTCATGCCGACAAGATCCGGATCAACGCCGATAATGAATGCGATAACGCCCACTAACGCCAGAGCGATTAAGCGACGGATCCAGTTCTTTTGGCTTTGCCTCAGTGGAGCAGGGGGCATACCTCAATCCTCCGGCAGCGCCTCTGCGAGCAGCCTCAGCCAATTCCCCCCAAGGATTGCCTCAACGTCATTCTGGCTGAAGCCCTTCTCCATCAGCGCGGGCCCAATAAACCGCAGGTCAGCCACGCTGTCAAGTCCATCCGGAACCAGCTCGAGCCCATAGCCGCCATCGAAGTCGGAGCCTATGGCCACATGGTCGGCGCTGCCCAAGAGCTGGCATACGTAGTCGATATGCGCCACGATGTCATCCATGGTCACCACTTCTCGACCGTGAGCGATGCGCCAGCCATCCTTTAAGAAGCGAGTCCCGATCACGATTCCCATGACCCCGCCTCGCTCGGCAAGACCGGAAATTGCCTCATCCGTGAGGTGCCTATCGGGAAGATCGCTGCTAGGCAGCAATGTTCTGGGATTGCTGTGTGATGCGAGTATCGTTCCCGGATAGCGATCAAGCGCTTGCAGCACTGCCTTCTCCGCAAGGTGGCTGAGGTCGAGCATGATCCCCAGATCGGCCATAATGTCCAGGAGTTCCCACCCTTCAGCAGTGAACGGGCCCGGCTCCTTGGTTCCTCCTGCGTAGCGCGTGGCCATCCAGGCAGGACCGAGGATGCGCACGCCGCGCTCGTACCACATCGGAAGCTCGGAAGGATGCCGAACGCATTCGGCGCCCTCCATAAGCAAGACCATGCCGAGCTGTGGCTGCGGAGGCT
>DAOVIK010000104.1 GCA_030673735.1 Anaerolineae bacterium | reverse complement strand
GAGATCATCGTCTACACTGCAACCCAAGAGTACGTATACTACGTGATCAGCATCAGCATCGTGGAGCCAACGGAAGTCAGCGTCATGGAGCCCACCGAACGCAGGACCATTACCCTGATTTCCTGTTATCCTTACTTGGTCGATAATCAACGCATCGTCGTCGCGGGAGAGCTGGCCGATCGCTGAGATCGTAGCTCGCTGATAATCAGGTCCGCATCCAGCCTCATAAACAAGGGAGCAATCCGTGAGCAGGAAAGCCAGAAAGCGCAAGAAACGCAAGGACCGCACGCCGAACCTGCCCCAGCAGGTCTTGTCGGGCGCAAGCAGGAAATCGAAGCGCACCGGCGTCGGGCTGCACACAACGAGCGACTTCAATCCCGATTACGGCTACGTAGTCAAGGATCTCAAGCGCATTGGGATTCTGGCCGGCAGCTTCATCGTGATCTTGATCATCCTTTCGATTGTATTGACCTAGCGCCGCGGCTGCAGGCTTGAAGAATCCAAGTCAAGAGGTAGCAGGGACTGTCCCTGGAGGACGGTCCCTTTTTCGCGCCTGGTTTCATTTGGATTATCTCTTGGAGCGCGAGTTGCCTGTGCTGCACCGCCGTCCCGGTCGCCTGTCCCGAGATCGTTTCGGGGTTCATCCCGCATGTCCTTAGCCGGAGGGGATCTTCCCTGCGCTTCGCCGACCTCGCGATGCCCTATGGCCCGCCGCTAATCAATGAATACCTTCACTTGAGAAGTCTTGCCTTCTCTCCCGTTGCAATGCGTTCGATCCTGCAATACAATCTCAACATAGGTAATGCAATACCTGCCTTGGGAAACAGGGGCTGTCGCAAGGCCCAATCTTGGGGCAACCTGATAACAGCGAACTACCGAGCCCTACTTCCCCTTGGAGGTCGGGCTTGTATGCTCCCGGTAGATTGGGCTAAGAACGCCTTCGCCAATTCTCGCATCTCACGCTGCTCGCACTGCTCCGGGAAAAGGGGTTCAGTGCGGCATCGCCGCCCTTACCGCGGAGGCTTGGCAGGGATACGAAACCACACAAACCGGGCGTCTTCCGCTTTGGAGATGGGACCCGCAGAGTAACCGTGGAGGGAGGACAGAATGTGTTTGCTCGTTTTTGAAATCATCATGCTGATCACAGGTATCGTTGTACTGATTACTGGCAGGATAAACGTGAGTGAGAACTTCTCCTTGGAAGGGTGGCGAGCTCGGGTCGGAGGTGTCTTTCTGATTGCTCCCCTGCCCTAGGCTTTCTTGGCCGGGGTGCTGATTGGCATCCTCACTGGACTCGGTGCGCTGCCACCGACGGTTCTTGAATACACAGGCCTCTTGGAGCTGCTGATGGTTGTTGGCGCCTTGGTGGGGGTTGTGATCTATTCCCTCATCGTCAAGCCGAAGGATGAGGCCGTCTCGAAAGAGGGGTTCATATCCCCGGAAGACTGAGGCAGGGAATTAGGCCAGCCAAAGCTTCCCAGGCATCGGTGGAGGGAGCATGATCGAATTTAAGAACAGAGTCGTGAAGATCATCTTCTATGTGATCTTCTCGCTGCTCACCCTTCTGAGCGTATTCGTGGTTTATACGGCTTTTGCACAACCATCTTCAATGATGGGATTACCCTATTTGATCTTCTTTCTGGTTGTCTTCTTGCTGCTTCCATCGTTGTTAATGATACGTCTCTTCACCAACCCTACACCGCATAAGACGCGAGCCGACAAGCAAACACGTGCCGGCAAATGGATCCCCATCTCCACGTTTCTGGTTCTCGGTGTTCTCGCAACCGTCTTGATGACCACTCTAAAGGGCAGCCGCTGCGAAGCTGTGGGTCCCGAAGCAGCTTTATGGGATTGTGATTTCGCGGGAGCAGATCTATCCAACATGGATCTGCATGGATCGGACATGTCTCACATCGATCTTTCATCGGCAGATCTCAGCGGGAGCGATCTGAGCGGGGGGGATCTTTCCGGCGCGGATCTGTCGAGCAGCGTCTTAGTCGGCGCGAACATTTCGGATGCCGAACTGTCCAACGCCAAGTTGGATGGTGCTGATTTGTCCGATGCAATCCTAGATGGTGCCAGCCTGAAGCTGGCAAGCCTGATTGGGGTGACGGGGCTCACGGATGAATCCCTTGCCAACTTGGCGGAATGGGATGGCATGCTCCTGCAAAGCGAAGAGGAGATCTATGCGCAGTTGCGGCAGGTTTGCGAGGGAATGAGCGTAGAAAGCGCGGCGGAATACGATCCCTTCCAAGGGGCCACCTCGATCCTTTTAATTACGGATGAAGGTGAAAGACACCCAACAACTGCCAGCGTCCCCGGGTTCTGGCGGCCTGAGTCTGCTTCCAACACCGAACTGGTGGCTTGCTTCAGCGAGCCCTCCCGAGTCGCTTGGTCAACCTGCACGTATGATGATGGGACATCTTTTGACAGGTATTCGCAGAGGATCGAAATATCGGTCTTCATCGCTCGCACCGGCGAGCTGCTGGACATGATCACCCTCGAAGGTCCGTCCCCGCGTACATGTCCAGAGGAGATCATCGCTGGCAGTGAGCCACGGGATTATCTAGGCGATGCGCCGTATGGGGCGCAGATCATTGACGCCCTCACCCTCCTTATGCATGAAGGCGGAGATCTCCATCCGCCAAGACTCCCCTGAGAGCAGAGATCGGGGCGGTCCGTGGGTTCATGCTCCTGGAAGGTATTTCGCATGCCAATGATGCGCCCCGTAAAAGAGCTTGATGTCCTGGAAATGTAGATTGTAGAGACGCCCCGGTGGGGCGTCTCAGCGGTTCCGGGGCTGCGAGAGGAGATTCCCTAAAGTACGGAACATTTTCGGGTAGGGCGCCCCTGTAAGAGCGTCAGGGGTGAACGATGGATGGACGGTTCGCCGTGTGCAGTTCGCCCCAGGCGTTCTGACTGGGGGCCCGTAGGTCTTTAGCAGGGCGAACCGGCCCTGCCAGGAATGAGAAGCCGAAGCGAAACGCGATGAATTAAGACGGGCCACGTAGAAACGGCCCCCTGAAGAGCGCTCAGCACAAGCAGCGGGGGGTCTCCACGTGTCGCTTGCCAATGTGCTGCTTGATGACGATGGGCCATCCCTCGCGCGTGATGCCGTGGATGCGCCGCCCCGGATATACTGGGGCAGGATTCCACGCGCGTGCCAGGCAGCTTTTTCTTGGGGCGGTATGTGCGTTCATCTGGTGGGCAAAGCATGCCAATGCGACCGTATGGGAAGACAACATGAACAACGATTCTGCAGCCATCCGAACCTACGATCTCACCAAGCGCTTCAAGAAGTTGACCGCCGTCGACCAGGTCAACTTCGAAGTCAAACCAGGCGAGGTGTTTGGTTTCCTGGGCCCCAATGGGGCGGGGAAGACGACTACCATTGCCATGCTGCTGGGGCTCGTTCGACCTACTGCCGGCAGCGCCGAGGTTCTGGGCCATGACATCCGCCGCGACCTGAGCGTGGCCCTGCGGCGAGTGGGCGCCATCGTGGAAACTCCCGCCTTTTACCCCTACATGAGCGGGATGGATAACCTGCGCATTCTTGCTCGTATCGATGGCGGCGACACCGAGGAGCACATCCCATCTGTCCTGGAGCAAGTTGGGTTGAAAGGGCGCGGCAAGGACAAGGTTGGCACCTATTCACGGGGGATGCGTCAGAGGTTGGGATTAGCCGCGGCTCTATTGGGCGATCCCGAGTTGCTCATTCTAGATGAGCCCACCAATGGGCTCGACCCGGCCGGCATGCGGGAGATGCGCGTTTTCATACGCCGCCTGGCCGATGAGGAAGGCAAGACCGTCTTTCTTTCGAGTCACCTCCTGCATGAGATTGAGCAGGTTTGCGACAGGGTGCTGATCCTCAATAAGGGACAGGTCATTGCGCAAGGAGAGGTCAATGAGTTGCTGAGCCAGGCTCAGGCCGTTGAGCTACGCATCGAGGCCGTAGAGAAAGCCATCGAGGTGCTGTCAAGACTCGATTGGGTGCGGGGTACGAGCCACGAAGGGGATTGGCTGCACATTCAATCGTCGCCTGAGCGAGCCCCAGAACTGCTGGCTGCCCTGGCAGCGCATTCTCTCTTTCCCTTCGAAGTTCGCCCGGTGGTATCGACGCTCGAAAGCGTATTCCTCGATCTGACGGATGAGAGCCCGGAGGCGACGGATGCTTAGGTTTGTCTCTGCGGAATGGCTGAGGATGCGGCGGCTGCGGCTCACTTGGATTCTCTTGGCGCTGCTTCTCGGCATCCTCGCTCTCCAAGTCAAGGGCATGCTGAATGAAATCGAGGAATTGACAACCGAAGTTGAAAGCGGCATCTCGCTGTACGATAGTTCTCCACTATCTGCTAGCCAAATCGAGGGCCATCTCTTCTTGATCGAGCTTCGACAGGCGGAATTGCGTTTTCCTGCCTTCATCGGCACCGTGGCTCGGCTTTCGACTGGATTTGGATGGTTCTTTGTCATCCTGCTCACGGTGATCTTTGGGGGAGAGGATTTCAGCCGGCGGATCCTGCCAGGGATTTTGGCGCGTGGGGTACGTCGCAGCCATTATCTGGTAGCACGTACTCTTGCATTGTGGCTGGCAATGGGAGTGGCCGTGGTCATCATCATGCTGCTGGCCGCCGCTTTGGGCCCATGGGTTCACACGCAGGTGACTGACAATCCCATCTCGCTGGCAGGGTTGGGGGAGGCACTCCTTTGGGCGCTTCGGGCTTGGATAACCTGTCTGCCTTTCATCGTTGCGGTCCTTTTCTGGGCAGTCCTGGCTCGCAATATGGGACCCGCCCTGGGAGTGGGGATCGGCCTGCACACGCTGGAGTATCTTTACGGGCTGGTGCTTCCGTTTCTTGCGATGGTCTTCATGAATGCAGATTCTAGCGGTGTGGCAGTACCCATGATCTACCGCTTGCAGGTACAACTGTATAGCATCACAATAGGCTTCAACGCCGATGTCTTCTTGAACTGGGGATTTCCGTTCTTGCGCGATGCGACCTTGATCGACAGTACCCTGGACCTTGGATTGGGTCATGAGACCTTCTTGTCCACAACGCCTGGAAGTGCATTAGCGTTCATGGCGGGTTATACGGTCGTATTCTTCGCATGCACGATGTGGATCCTCCGCCGTCGCGACGTGACGTATGGCCCCTAAAAGACGTGGAAAAACGATGGATGCCTTAGCAACACTGGGCCGACTGACCCGGGTCGAGGCCACTAAATATTGGCGCAGGCCGGTTGCCCGGCTGGTGCTGGTGATCATGTTCGTTGGGCCCATCATAGGAGAAGCCATCTTGGCGAGTTTCTCCATACGTGATGCGATTTTCCCGCAGATCACCCAATTCATGTTCTCATCCGACATGCTCATGATGATCGCCTTGATGACAGTGGTGGTCTCGGTCATGGCGTTGGGCAACGATTACGATTTAGGGACTGTGAGTGTCATTCTCAACCGAGGCGTAGATCGGCACCAATTCATTCTCGCAAAGATCCTGGCCACCGTAGGAGCAGCCTTTGCCTATGGACTGGTCTTCATGACGACTGCATTGGTGTCGATCTGCTTTGTTCACGCCGGAGCCAGTGATGTTCCGTTCTTTGAAGCCGCTGGGAAGGATATCCTTTGGCGATTAATGGGCGCCACGGGAGTGATCGGTCTGGGCAATTTCGTATTGTCAGGAGTTGTGATGCTTGCGTTGGTGTTGAGCCGCAGCTCTTGGGTTGGGATGCTCGCTGGGCTGGGCTACTTTTTCGGAGATTTCATCGTTGGTGGATTTGGATCTGGGAGTGTGCTGGGGGTGGGCGACGCATACCGATACACGATCGCGTACCACGCGATAAGCATAACGGAAAGAATATTCCCCTCCGACCCATCCGTATCATTACCTCGAGCCTGGGTCGAAAATGGGTTTGCCAACCCGACAAGCGCGGTAATCGTATTGATTCTCTATGGCACTGCACTCACCGTTATCTCAGTCCTCCTCTTTCGCCGCCAAGATTTGATGACGAAAAGCTAATCACGAAGCATGACGCGACATCGGGCGACCGTCCCGCTGAGCCTGTCCTGGCGGACAGTCCAGGGAGCTTGCGGGATGAACGACCGGTCGCCTCTACGAATGCCGGTGATGTGCTTCTGATAAGAGCTTGATGTCTAAGAAATGCATGTTGTAGAGACGCCCCGCTGCTTGGCCCGAGCAGTCATCGGCGGGGCGTCTCAGCGGTTCTGGGGAT
>DAOVIK010000351.1 GCA_030673735.1 Anaerolineae bacterium | reverse complement strand
GCGGAGGAGCGGGGGGGGAGAGTTGGCTTCAAGGCGCAGGTGCCGGCCGGGGGGGGAGGCAAGGCGGGGGGGATTCGGCTGGCAAAGACCCCGGATGAAGCTTCGCAAGTCGCCGCGAGCGTACTGCAGATGGAGATCAAAGGTTTTGCGGTTCGGAAGGTGTTGATCGACGAAGCAGTCAACATCGCATCCGAAATCTATCTGGGCGTTACCAACGACCGTACGGCCAATAGCCCGGTGATGATCGCCTCGGCCGCGGGAGGGGTGGACATCGAAGAGGTAGCGCGCACGGACCCGCGCAAGATCGTGCGCATGCTCATCGATCCATTGATCGGATGGCGGCAATACCAGGGCCGGGATTTGGCATCCACAATCGAGCTGCCCCGAGAGCATTGGCGAGGGTTTATGACCATCGCCCAAGGGCTCTACAAAGCCTATGACGAAAGCGATGCTACGCTTGCCGAGATCAATCCTCTGGTGATCACCAAGGAGGGGCGACTGCTCGCCTTGGATGGCAAGATGGTGATTGATGACAATTCCCTTTATAGGCAGCCCAAGCTTGCCGAAATGCGCGATATCGACGAAGAGCCTCCCGAGGAGCGACATGCTCGCATGTTTGGCCTTTCGTACGTGAAACTTGATGGCGATATCGGGTGCTTGGTAAATGGTGCGGGCCTGGCGATGGCCACCATGGACGTGATCAAGTTCTTCGATGGGGAGCCAGCCAACTTCCTCGATATTGGAGGGGGAGCCTCTGCCGATAAGGTCAGTGCAGCTTTGGGCATTATCCTGCGCGATCCTGGAGTAAAAGTAGCACTCATCAACATATTCGGTGGAATAACGCGCTGCGATGATGTGGCGCGAGGAATCTTGGCAGCACTGAAGAAGACCAAGTCCGAGGTTCCGATCGTGGCACGTCTTGCGGGCACCAACGAGGAGGAGGGTCAAAAGCTGTTGGCCAAGGAGGATATTCATACGGCGAAGTCCCTCGCCGACGCCGCTCAAACGGCGGTGGGCATGGTGAAGGAGGCAAAGCCGGCATGAGTATCCTGGTAGATAAGCGGACTCGCCTGCTCGTTCAGGGAATTACCGGAAGAGAAGGCCTCTTTCACTCTGCGCACATGTTGGATTACGGAACGCGCATCGTTGCAGGAGTTACGCCCGGCAAGGGTGGCGAGTGGGTCTTGGAAGGTAAAGTGCCGGTCTTTGACACGGTTGCTATGGCCGTCGAAGCTACCGGTGCGAACTGCAGTGTGCTCTTCGTTCCTACGCGCTTTGCGGCCGACGCCATGCTCGAGACTGCCGCGGCGGGGATCCCGCTTGCTGTTTGCATCACCGAGGGTATCCCGGTTCAGGACATGATGCGAGTGCGGCGCATGATGGATTTGAAGGGCACGCGCCTTATTGGTCCCAATTGCCCCGGTCTTCTCACCCCGGGCGCTTGCAAGGTGGGCATTATTCCTGGCCACATCGCCGAGAAGGGCAAGATCGGACTCGTGTCTCGCTCAGGAACCCTGACCTACGAGATTCTCTACGCCTTGAAGGCCAGCGGCCAGGGTACCTCGACATGCGTGGGTATCGGGGGTGATCCGATCAACGGAACATCGTTCGTCGACGTTCTGGGCATGTTTGAAGAGGATGCGCATACCGAGAAGGTTGTGCTGATCGGTGAGATAGGTGGAACGGATGAGGAGAAAGCGGCCGAGTTCATCAGTGAGCAGATGACCAAGCCGGTGGTCGCATTTGTCGCCGGCCGTACAGCGCCACCAGGAAAACGCATGGGCCACGCGGGAGCGATCGTAGAAGGCGGAACCGGATTGGCTAGTGACAAGATACGCGTATTGGAGGCTGCTGGGGTCAAGGTAGCCGAACATCCTGAGCAGATCCCGGAGCTCTTGCAGTAGTCACACCGACGATCAAAGTGCACCATTCTTGGAGACAGCAGCTTTTGTAGGATGAGCCCCGCTTACGAGCAGAGGATCAGGGAGCATAGTCATGGAAAACGAGACAGAGAGCGCTGCCCCACTTTCTTCGATAGAGGAGCGCACGATTGAACTGCAATCCAACCCCGATGATCCCAGTGCGCATGCGCGGCTGGGCTGGGCGCATTACAGCGCTGGCGACAGCGATGCCGCCATCGAAGTATTGGAAGAGGCGCGCAAGCGCTTCTCGCAGGATATCGAAGTGCTCTACGCCTTGGGTTTGGCGTTGAAGCAGGCAGCAAAGAAGAAGAAGGCGAAGAGTGTCTTCAAAGAGCTGCTTGCGATCGAGGAAAGCTCGACCAGCGCTGCCAAGGCGACTATGTTCAGGCGCCTTGCCGAAACCCAAATGGTAACGCTTCGCTAGCGAAGCGAATCTATCCCAGCTGAGAACGAATGACTACAAGACGTGAGCGCTTGGAAGCCGCGATTGCGGGAGAGAAAGCCGATCGTCCTCCCGTGGCGCTTTGGCGCCATTT
>DAOVIK010000273.1 GCA_030673735.1 Anaerolineae bacterium | reverse complement strand
GAACGCGCAGCGACGCGCCAATCACGCGTTTGCGCAGACTGCGCATCATGGCTTGATCGAAATCCCCCTTCTCTCCGCTGGTTGCCGGCTTCTCTCCCAACAGGATTTGAAGAGGAACCCTTATGTGATAGGCAAAGAGCTCAAGACCGGGAAGCGAGATTGGTCTATTGCCGAGCTCATAGGATGAAAGGGTGCTGCTGCTGATGCCGATCGCCTTGGCGACCTTCCGCAAGCTCAGTCCTTGGGACTTTCGGGCTTCGCGCATCTTCGCTCCCAACAGCTTGGCTCGCAGTGCAAGGGATTGCTTGTATGCCATGGTACCGTTTCCTCGATGCGATTTCTGAGATTATAGCAGAGTCGGATTTTTGTGCTTTGCCGTCAATCGTAACGGTGAGATTGGGAAGGATTGATTATGAGAGAACAAGGGTCTGCAGGACGATCCCCAAGAATAGCGGCAGGCTTCCGACATGCAAGAGCAGATGAAAGACTAGTGCGATTCTTAATGGATTTCAAATCTGCAAAACAGAGAGGGTTGCGCCGAGGGGGGAGCAATGCTGCGGATTCATCCGCACGGATGGAGATGAGAGTCAGTTCGCCTTAGTTTCTGCCTGTTGTTCTTGCTCGTTTTCGCCAGGAAAAATGTATCCCAGTCCTTGGCGCGTGATGATATGAATCGGATTCTTGGGATCGGGCTCTATCTTCTGGCGCAGCCTGCTGAGTCCTACCCACAACACATCACGTTCGTCCCGATACTCCGCTCCCCATACTCTGGTTAGTAACTCTTCGGGAGTTATGAGTCTTCCTCTGGAGCCCGCAAGCGTGACCAACAATCGATATTCGGTTGCAGTCAGACGGATCTCCTCACCGTTGCCGCGAACTTGAGCCTTGGGAATATCGATCTCCAACTCGAGATGGTGGAATACTGTCTGCTCGAAGCCGAAGGGGGCATTGCGTTCGGCGCGACGCAATACGGCACGTACGCGCGCCAGGAGTTCCTGAGATGAGAAGGGCTTCAATATGTAGTCATCCGCCCCGGCGTCCAAACCTCGTACGCGATCCGGTTCTTCGGTCTTGGCGGTAACGATAATGATGGGGACCTCAGAGAACTCGCGGATGCGCTCGGTGGCCGTGAAGCCGTCCATGATCGGCATCATGACGTCCATCAATACCAAGTCCGGCTGGTGGGAGGCCACCATCTCGACGCTCTGCTTTCCATTGAGGGCGGTATGAACGTCATAGCCGTTTGAGTTTAAGTTGATTTCCACAAGGCGCAGGTAGCGTGGCTCGTCATCGACTACCAAGATGCTTTTCTTCCGGCTCATTACTGCACCCCCAACTGATTTATGCCGTCTAGGCGGTTTTTATCATACCATTTTCTAGTCCGCGTCTATTGAAACCGCAAAAAACGACGCACGAAGTTCATTGTGCGTTCATGACCGCCAAGGGTTGATCGCCATGCCGATGTAATGGAATTCCCGGTGAAGGTTGACTCATGCTTCAGCACCGGGATGAAGGCTCGCTGCAAGTTAGATCTTCGGAGTGTCCTGAGCTCAATGATGCTTCTGATGCTTGCTAGCGGTTTCCCCTACGGCTGCCACAACGCATCAGGAGAGTGGGCTTTCCTCTGGCAGGGTGAAGCTGAATGTGCTGCCTTGTCCTTCCTCACTTGCCACTGCTACTTTAGTATCGTGTGCTTCCAGGATCAGATTGACCAATGCCAGTCCGAGCCCAGTGCCCCCATATCGGCGTTGGATTGAGCCATCGAGCTGGTGAAATGGCAAGAAGATCTCATCAATCCGATCGGGAGGAATTCCGATGCCAGTGTCTTCAACAGACAGGATGACCCGATCTTCATCCCGCGCGGCTTTCAAGCTGACTCTTCCCCCTTCAGTTGTGAACTTGATTGCATTGTCCACGAGTTGGTTCAACGCCCATCCCAGACGTTCCATGTCACCTCGAACCCTGGGCAATGATTCCTCGGTCTCTATCGCAAGCTCTATCTTGCCTTTTTTCGCCCTATCAAGGGCGTGCTGGTGAACCGTGTTGAGCAATTCATCAACATCGAATGCATGGAGCCTAAGGCTGATACCCTCGCGGGAAGATGTCGAGAATTCAATCAGGTCCTCAATCAGGCTTTCCAAGCGCTGCGTAGCTCTCTGGATAACATCGAGGGCTGAAACCTGCCCTTCTTCCAGGGAACCCAATTGCTTGCTAGTAAGCAGTTCCATGTAGCCTTTAATATGCGCCAAAGGAGTGCGCAGTTCATGCGATACATTCGAGATTAGATTGGCTTTGAGCTGATTGAGTTCCGTCAGACTTGCGAGGGCTTGTTCCAGCTCTTTGGTTCGCTCGGCCACACGCTGCTCGAGATTGCGGTTGGCTTCCTGCAATGCGGCATGCAAGGCGATGATCTGGCGATTGATGACGCCGTCCAAAACTTCCCGATCAACAAAGCCCATCTCGACAATGATCTCGCCTACTAGGCGAGACTCATCCTGTTCCCGTAGCTCTCGCTGTCGCTTGAGGGCAAGATCGAGCTGCTCGGGGGTGAGCAAATCCTGCTCAATGAGGTATTCGCCAATGCGAGGTACGAGCGCTTCTGGAGTAGCGGGAATGGGTGCGGCACCTGGCAGACCATCGAGATATGCGCGTTCAGCCAGCAATGCCACGAGGGCCAGATCAACACTGCAGCTGGGGCATGTCATGGCATCGGCTGGCAAGGAACCCCCGCATTGGGGACAAGCCAATTCGACAGTTTCTGGTGATGTGGCTGATCTATTGCGCTTCATCTGGTCCGCACGAATCCTGTAAACGCCCAAATATCATATCTGTTGTGTTACACCACCGCAAATAGGTAATTTGGATATCAAGTGCAAGCGGCTTGTAAGGTCTGCATTGATAATAATCTAGGATAATAGGGATTGTCGAAGGGGGATACCAATGGCGATTACCGTTCTACTGATCGATGACGATCCTGACTTTGGAATGATGATGCGCACCTTATTGCGGGGGGAGGATTACCAGATACGAGCGGTCACAACCGGTGAGGAAGGAATTCACGCTTGTCGTGAACACCCACCAGATGTAGTGATTCTTGATCT
>DAOVIK010000048.1 GCA_030673735.1 Anaerolineae bacterium | reverse complement strand
TTTGGAGCGAACATCGACAGGATGGATGTCTATCATTCGTGCCTCACCCAGCGGAATTGGGATTGTAACATCTCGTCAAAAGGTCTACAATCCGGCCATCCACCTTTGAGGTGTTGCTCTCCCATGATCAAACGATTCATGCGCTGGATCTTCAAGCTGCTCAGTAGAATCTTGGTTCGCCTCGACATCGAGGGGATCGAGAATCTTCCCGCGCAGGGCCCCTATATCATGACCACCAACCACGTGAGTGTCTATGATGTGGCGCTGGCCTTCGCCTGGCTAGGTGGGGAGGACATCTCCGGATGGGCGGCCGAGAAATGGCAGAAGCATCCTATCGCCGGCCCCCTTCTCAGGCTGGGTGGCGGCGTTTTCATCCAGCGCGGCGAGGTGGATCGCGGCGCGCTGAAGGCGGCAATCCAATGGCTGCGGGCGGGCAAGGTATGGGGCATGGCCCCGGAGGGTACTCGGAGCTATGACGGAGTTCTGCGGCGCGGCAAGACAGGCGTGGCCTACCTGGCGGACAGCAGCGGCGCGCAGATCGTGCCCATGGTCCTGCTCGGCGCGGAGAAGATCACCGCCTCACTCAAGCGTCTGCGCCGCCAGCGGGTGAAGCTGCGCATCGGCAAGCCATTCACGCTGCCGCCCCTGGATGAGGACAACCGCGCGGCGTCATTGCGCGCCAACACGGATGAGGTCATGTGCCGCATCGCCGCCCTTCTGCCTGAGGAGTACCGCGGCCTCTACGCCGACCATCCGCGCCTGAAGGAACTGCTGGGCGAGAATCCAGGCTAGCGAACCCCCCCTTGTTTCCATCGCTACAAACCCATAATCAAAACCTTATTATGTAGCGTTGCTCCCCGCGCGGGCGCGAATATCCCCCGCGCGGGGGAGGCGAGAGACGGCGCGATTCCACCCTAAGTGGGATGGTCGATCCCTTTCAACTGGTGTATAGTATTAGCACATTTGTTCTATGTGAACAGAATGTACCCTTTTTGTGGTTTTCATGGAGGTGTACCGTGCAACGTGCTCTCGCTCCCAGCGGGGCCATGCTCTCCGGCACTGACCCCGCCTTTCTGGACAAACTACTCCAGCCGCGCCTTGCGCTTTTCTGGGGAGCACACACGCCGACGCGCGCCCTGCTGGCGGCGCTTTCGTTGTTCGCCGCCCGCGGCCAAGTATTGCGCGTCTTCGACGGCGGCAACAGCTTTGACGGCTACTTCGTGGCTCGCCAGGCACGGCGCTTCAGCACCCACCCGCATGCGGTCCTGGAGCGCATCCGCCTCTCGCGCGCTTTCACATGCTTTCAGTTGGCGGAGTTGCTCGAGAACGCTCCTGCCAATCCCGAACCGCTCTTCGTTCTCAATCTACTCTCCACCTTCTACGACGAGAGCGTGCCGCTGCGCGACAGCGAGCGCTTGCTGGCGACCACCATCACGCACCTCAAACGCCTGGCCGCGGTGGGGCCGGTGATCGTGGGCGCGCGCGAGCCGCGGCCGCTGGTCCAGGAACGCTGGGTACTGCTCGACCAGTTGCAGGCCGCGGCCGACGCCATGTGGCTCCTGCGCGCTCCCGAAGAGCCGCCCTGCGCACAGCCGAGGTTGTTCTGAACCTATCCCTTCCCGAAGGAGCGAACCATGGGTCGTACCCTCCCCTCGATCACTCAGGCTTTCCTGCACGAGCAGCAATCCTTGGCGCGCTTTCGCCGTGCCCTGCGCCGTGAGGACCAGCGCGCCCTCGACGATCTGCTGGCCTCCTCCAAGAATCACCTGGCCGCCGCGGCTTACGCCTCGCACTTGCTGCCCTTCGAGGTCATGCTGCTGGCGATGCTGGTCGAGGAGCACAAGCAAGTGATCGGCCTGCGCCAGCAGATCGACCAACTGCGGGCGGCGCTCGAAGAGCTAGGCGCCTCTGCGGAGCGCTGATGTGGCCACGCTTCACGGCTGGTTCTTCGATGCCTATCCCGCCGGCAAGGGAATGCGCATCTGGTTGATCGATCAACAGGGACGGCCGCATGCCCTGAGCGATGGCTTCATCCCTGCCTTCTACGCCCGCGGCCCGCAGGAGGAACTGCGCGCGCTGTGCAAGATGCTGCGCGCCCGCCGTGCGCCGGTGGAACTACGCCGCACCGAACGCCGCGATCTGTTCCTGGATCAGGACGTGGAGGTGCTCGAGGTCGGTGTGCGCGTTCCCGGCCTGCTGCCGGACCTCTTCCGTCAGGCCGCGAACGCCTACCCTCATCTGACCTACTACGACGCCGATATCCCCCTGCCGCAGCGCTACGTACTTACGCGTGAGATCTTCCCGCTGGCTTGGTGCGCCGTCGAGCACGAGGCGGGCCGCATACGAAACATCGAGGCCTTGGACACGCCCTGGGATGTAGAGTACCGCCTGCCGCCGCTGCGTGTGATGACGCTGCGCCTGGACGGAGAACTGCAGGATCCCAACCGCGGGCATCGCCATGATCTGCTGGTGGAGGTCGAAGGGCGCCAGTACTGCTTCAAGCGCCGCCACAGCCGCCAACTGCTGCTCGGCATGCGTCACCTGCTCGAGCGCTTCGATCCCGACCTGCTAGTCAGCGCCTTCGGCGACAGCTACATCCTACCGCGCATGCTTGAGCTCTCGCGCCACTACGGCATTCCTCTGCCGCTCAACCGCGACCCGCAGCAAGCGGTGGCCCACAAAAAGGCCCACTCGTATGTCTCCTACGGGCGCGTGATGTTCCGCAACGCGCAACACACGCTCTTCGGCCGCTGGCACGTCGACCGCCAGAATGCCTTCCTGGCCAGCGACTACGGCATGGACGGCTCGCTCGAGATCGCCCGCATCACCGGCCTGCCATTACAGACCACGGCGCGCGTCTCCACGGGCACGGGCATCAGCGCCATGCAGGTAGCCACCGCGCAGCGTCGCGGCATACTGGTGCCCTGGCAGAAGCGCCAGCCGGAGACGCTGAAAAGCGGCGTCGATCTGTTGGTGGCCGACAAGGGCGGCCTGGTCTACGCCCCCATCGCCGGCCTTCACGAGCACGTGGCCGAGCTCGACTTCACGGCCATGTATCCCAGCATCATGGTGCGTTTCAACATCTCACCCGAGACCGTCGGCGCGGATTGCTGCCCGGGCAAGCTGGTTCCCGAACTGGGCACGCGAGTGTGCACCCATCGCTACGGCCTGGTTCCGGAGACATTGGCGCCGCTGCTCGAGAAACGCAACCGTTACAAGACCCTGATCCGTCAGTTGCCCGACGAAGATCCACGCAAAGAGACCTACAAGCGGCGCCACTCGGCCCACAAGTGGCTGCTGGTGACCTGCTTTGGCTACCTGGGCTACAAGAATGCCCGCTTCGGCCGCATCGAAGCGCATGAGGCGGTGACGGCCTATGGGCGGGAGGTGCTGCTGCGCGCCAAGGAGATGGTCGAGGCGCGCGGCTTTCGTGTGCTGCATCTGTACGTCGACGGACTGTGGATCTACAAACCGGGCGCCGATCAGCAGCCGGATTACGAGGCGCTGCTGCAGCAGATTCGCGACCACACCGGATTGCAGATCGGCCTGGAGGGTATCTACCGCTGGGTGGCTTTCCTGCCTTCGCGCGTCGACCCGCGCTCGCCGGTTGCCAATCGCTACTTCGGGGCCTACGAGGACGGCTCGCTCAAGGTTCGCGGCATCGAGGCCCGCCGTCACGACACCTCGCCCTTCATCAAGGAGACGCAGCTGGAGATGCTGGCGATCCTGGCCGAGGGCCGCGATGCGTCCGGATTCCGCGCCAGCGTACCTGAGGCGATCCACTACGCCAGACAGCAGCTTCTGGCGCTGCGCGCCGGTCGCGTTCCGGCGCGCCAGTTGGTGATGCGGCAGCGATTGGCGCGTCACCCGCACGAGTTCACCGTACGCACCGTCGCCGCGCGCGTGGCCCGCGAGTTGGTCCATGCCGGGGTCACACTCACCCCGGGAGAGAAGCTGCGCTTCCTGCTGGTGCCCGGCCCGGAGAAAGCGCGCGCTTGGGAGCTGCTCAAGGGCGAGGTGCCCTACGATCGCGAGGCCTACACCGAGCTGTTGTTGCGCGCCGTGGAAAGCGTGTTGGCCCCGGTCGGGGTTGATCGCACGATGCTGGCAACCTGGCTGCTGGGCAACGCCGGCTACTGGGGCCCTCCGGGCACGCTTCCGCCGCCGGGCATGGACGGCGGTCAACCGCTGCTTGCCGGCTGCCGGATGCACCGCACGCGCTGGCCGCAACCGTGCACTGAAAGGGATGACCTACTGCTCAGATCACTCTATGACGAATCTCCAGCATCCCTGGACCAACTCCCTCCGCTCGCGCCGGCGCTGCTGCCGGCGCCTTCCCCGCTGCCAATACAAGATCACGCTTCGGTCCGTCCTTAAACCCAGATACTGATCGCACCTCAATGCATGCAAGATAAGAAATCACTAGACTCGCGTAGGGCATAATCTCTACAGAGCTCTTCCTTCTGAGGCCGCTGATCCCGAATCGGCCGGGAGTGCTTCGCATCTCGCCAAGGAGAGCACCGATGACCAAAGAAAAGCAAAAGATTGAGACACACAACTGGAAACCGATCCTGATTGCAGGAGCAGGATTGGCATTCCTATGCATGATCTGCATCTGCGTCCTGCTCATTTTTGGGGTGGTTACGGCGCTCGGCATCGACATTCCCAATCCGTTCGCCGCGCGGCCGGAGGACACACAGGCGCCGGAAGAAACCCGGACGCCATCGCTTCCTTCGGGCCAGACTCCCGCTCCAGAGGTTTCGGTCGGGCCTACAGAAGAGGTCGTGCCGGATGAAAGTTATGAGCGCGCTCTTGAGATGGCCGGCGAATGGGAAGGCATGTGGATCAACAACACTTTCGGCAGCAGCGGCGCGGCAAGCTTGATCATCGAAGTCGATCCAAGCGGCGTCGCCACGCTAACGCTGGATTTGGACGGATTCGTCTTTGGTATGTTTGACCCGGATCCGCTGGTCTACACCGCGAATTTCGGCGGCGCCCGCATCGACTTTGACGTTTCCGGTGATCCGGTCTTCGGCGACTTCCTCGCAACTGGACTTGCCGATGGAACCATATCCATCGAAGCCGAGTTGATTCCGGTTGATGGCATCGTCAGACTGCTTGCCGAAGGATCGTTTGCGCCGCGGGGAATCCACCTCAACTACACAGTGGAGTTCTTCGGCGGAGGCGCAGCCACCGGGGAGCTCAACCTTACAAGAGGCCCTTAGCGCCCACATTCATCTCCAACGACATCACGGTTGCCTTATGCATTTCAGGCAACCGTGGTTGTTTTCCAATGGGGTGTTCAGTTCCGCCGGTTTGCTACCCTTCGGTTCCCTCATGCGACATACGCGCCTCGACCACGGCTTGTATCTCCTTCTGCACGGCTTCGATTGAAGGTGAAGCATCGATCACAACCCAACGCTCAGGCTCAGCGGCAACCAATTCCAGGTAGCCCTGACGCACGCGGCGGTGAAACTCCAGCGAGTACTCGTCGAGCCGGTTCCAACTCCCGCCCTCTTCGCGCCGGCGCAAACCGTCTTCGACCGACAGGTCAAGCAGCAGAGTGAGGTCGGGCTTCAGGCCGCCGGTGGCGAAGTCCGTGATCGCCCTCAGATACTGCAGGTCTAGGCCGTGGCCGTAACCCTGATATGCGAGCGAGGAGTCGTAGTAGCGATCGCAGACCACCACGCCTCCGGCGTCCAAGTGCGGACGGATCACCTCATCGACGTGCTGGGCACGCGAGGCCGAGAATAGCAGGAATTCCGTTGCCGGGCGCATGGAGGTGTTGTCAAGTGTAAACAGTACGCGCCTGATCTGATCCCCGATTGAAGTGCCGCCGGGTTCTCGTGTCAGAAGAACTTCGTATCCTTGGGCGCGTAAGTAATCAGCCAGCGTCCTGGCGTGGATGGTCTTCCCACTGCCCTCAGGGCCTTCAAGCGTGATGAAATAGTTCAATCTCGGTATATCCTGACTCGCCGTCGTGGCTCCTTGCCATAGGAATGAGACGTCAAGTTGGCCTGACGAGCCGTCTGATGCTGCAGGCGCCGGATGTATGCCGAGGCCGGCCTGAGATCCACCGAGCGGGTACCGTTCAACACCGACTGAATGGCGTCATGCGCTTCCTGCATGGCGTTCTCAAGCTGTGGATCCACGGCTGCAATCTGCAAATCGAAAAGGTCGCTGAGGAAATTCTCCATCTGCGGCACCGTGTTCGAGCGTAGCACGTAGACCGGAAGCTGCCGTTCTTCAGCATTCGCGACGGCCTTCATACGTTTGCGGTAGTAGGATCGCGTGGTAACAAGGGCCTCGGCTTCACCCAAATCATTCACCAGTCGTCCCGGAACCCGCAGCCGCTTTATGGCATTGCGTAATCGATTCCGTGCTACCCCATAGGCGTAGATTCGGATCGGGCTAAGCGAGCTCGGCATGCGCGGGGGAGTGGGTGAGTAAGGAAGCCCCTGTTCATCCTGCTTCTTGGTCGATGGCAGCGCAGTCTGCCGACGGTATCCCGTTTCCGCCGATCTTGTCCTTGCGGGTGGCCGGGCAGCCTCGATATGCACTTCGCCATCGGCGTCTCGATAGCGAAGCTCGGGGGGCTGCGCTCGCCCGCGCAGCATCGCATCCACAGCCGCCGAAACGTCCTGATGTAGTGCCAAGCGTTCGCGATCTTGAATCTCGATCAGCACGTCGAAGGTAGGCGCGGCACGTCTCTCGAGAACGGTCTTCTGCGTCCGGCGGCGCCGTGCTTCCTCATCCGAGAGCGTGACCGACGCGATCCCGCCCACTAAGTCGGAAAGCGTGGGGTTCAGCAATAGGTTTTCCAGCGAATTTCCGTGCGCAGTGGCGATCAATTGCACGCCACGCTCGGCGATCGTGCGCGCCGCCACGGCCTCCAACTCACGCCCGATCTCATCGATGACGATCACCTCGGGGTTGTGGTTCTCGACGGCTTCGATCATCACCTCGTGCTGCAATTTGGGCTCGCGTACCTGCATGCGCCGCGCCCGGCCAATGGAGGGGTGAGGCACATCGCCGTCACCGGCGATTTCGTTGGATGTATCGACGATCACTACTCGCTTGTCCTCAGCCAGTATGCGCGCCGCTTCGCGCAACATGGTCGTCTTGCCCACGCCCGGTCGGCCAAGAAGCAGAACGCTCTTACCCGTGGAGATCAAATCCTGGATGATGTCAATCGTGCCATAAACCGCGCGCCCAACGCGGCAGGTTAGTCCGACTATGCGTCTATGTCGGTTGCGAATGGCAGAGATACGGTGCAGCGTGCGCTCAATGCCCGCGCGATTGTCTGCATCGAATTCGCCGATGCGCGTGACTACGTATTCGATCTTCTCGTGCTGGACTTCCTCCTCGCTCAACGCCAGTTCCTCTTCCAGATAGCGGGCGGTCGGAACGCGACCTAGATCGAGGATCACCTCCAGCAGCTCGTCCTTGCGCGCGATGTGGTTCAGCTTGCTGACGATCTCCGGAGGCAGCACGCTCAACAGGTCATCCAGGTTATCGGTGATGCGTCTTCCGCTCATGTGCTCTCACGTACTCGGTTTCCCGATCTGCGATTTTCAGTTCGCATGATCGGCGATGTTGGCTCCGGACGAGTTCCTTCTAATGCTCGCAGCGGCGCGAGCACTGGCTTGCGCACCTTTACCACAAGGTGCTTCACCATGACCGCTTGATCCTGCCAGTCCTCGAACCCCAATCTCTCCAGCATGCTATTCATCCAACCATGATACGACCGCACACACAAGTACAACGGTCGATTGCGATCGATGCGGAACTGGCGCAGAACCGGCGACAGAAGATCTTCCGCATTGTCGACCGACGGATGGAAGAACGGCTGCACCCAAGTTCCCAGCGGTCCGCGCTCAATCTGCAAATAGGCCGCAAGCGCATCCTGCTCCCAATGGACCAAGCATCCTGGATCGCGCGAAGGCGGCGGCTCGATCTGCTGCACCAGCGGCGGTACCAAGCTGTGGTAAAGCGAGTGCACCGCTGGGCTGTCACCATACCGCATGCTGCGCCATGCACCGGAGTGCTTGTCTTGGTCTGCGGGTGGAACTCCGACCAAGCGCCAGATGCGCTGGCGAGCATAGATGGCAAAGCTGGCCTCCCGAAGAGATTCAAATGCATGGCTATCTTCATTCACTTCCCCAAGCAAGTGGTGGGCGCCGCGCATCCCGGCTGCTTCGACGAGTGCATCAAGCAGATGGACACCGTTGGGACGGCCCAATACGTCTTCCGGGCCGATGAATGCGATCCGTGCATGATGATCGTCCGCGCTGTGGAAAATCTGTCCAACGGCCGCTCGCTCGTCCTTTGCATCAGGCCTATAGACCATCGTGCAGCCGCGCCTTCCAGTTGGAAGGATCTCTCGAAGGGCATTTCGCAATGCATTCGGTCCGCGCGTGCAGCCCATGCGAGCGTACATGCATAGGCCATCCTTGCGCACCCGGCGCAGAAGAGCCACGTCACGCCAATCGAAAAGCCGAATCATGCCTCCCTCACTCGCCCTCTACCAAGGAAAGGAAGAACTGGTGGAATCGGGGATCATTGGTCAACTCAGGATGAAAAGAGGTCGCCAGCAGTCGGCCTTGGCGTGCGGCCACGATCTGCCCTTCCTGACCTTCATCATCTTGCTCCAGCTTCGCCAACACCTGAACATTCTTGCCCACAGAGGCGATCACCGGCGCACGTATAAACACCGCGCGGAATGGGCGCGCTGGCTCCTGCAATTCAGATACCACCAACTCGGTTTCAAAGCTATCCGATTGCCTACCAAAGGCATTGCGTGCCACTGTGATATTCATCAAGCCAAGCAAGGGCTGCTCGCGCTGTGCATCCTTAGAGAGGAAGATCGCTCCAGCGCAGGTGCCCCAGATAGCCTTGGACCGTCCAAACTTGCGCAGGGGCTTGATCAATTCAAACATCGTGGCCAACTTGCCCATGGTCGTCGATTCGCCACCGGGGATGATCAGCCCGTCCAACTCATCAAGCTGTCCCGGCAAGCGGATCTCTGGAGCCTCCACGCCCAAATGCTGCAAGACCGCGCGATGTTCTGCGAAATCCCCCTGCAATGCTAAGACACCGATCTTCATGCCTCAGCGCCCCGCTGTTTGCCGCTCCAGGCCTCGATCTCAATGGCGTACACGGCCGTTCGCTCCACCTCTTCTAGATCGATGGACTGATTAGGCTCTTCCTCACGCAAGTCAGGTTGGAATTTCCTCACCAGGCCCTTCAATCCGTGCAGCTTTTCCTCGTCGTCCTCCACCAGTCGAGCGTGCCCGAAGACGCACACACTTGCGTACTCAACTCCAATCTCACAGGCTTTCTCCGACGGCAGCAGGCGACCTAGTTCAGCCGCAGTGAAACACACTTGCGAGTTGCGCAGGATGCTATCGCGTGTGCGTCCTTCATTTGCAGAGTGGAAGTAGATGCGTCGCGTGGTCTTGTCGTACCAGA
>DAOVIK010000277.1 GCA_030673735.1 Anaerolineae bacterium | reverse complement strand
CTTCATCAATTGCGATGCTAAGCAGAACATGCCGGACGGCGAGATCTTCACCGGACCAGTAGAAGATAGCGTTGAGGGGGACGTGGCTTTTTCATACCCGGCGGGGTACAGGGGCCGCGAGGTCGCTGGGGTCCGCCTTTGGTTTGAAAAGGGAAAGGTCGTCAAAGCAACTGCTGATAAGAACGAAGATTTCCTATTAGCGATGCTTGACACTGACGAGGGTTCGCGCTACGTGGGGGAATTTGCCATCGGCACGAACAAGGGCATCACACGCTTCACGAAGGAGATACTCTTCGACGAGAAGATCCAGGGGACCTTTCACATGGCTGTAGGCGCCGGGCTGCCAGAGTCGGGCAGCACGAACGAATCCGCCATCCATTGGGATATGGTCTGCGATCTGCGGCAGGGTGGGGAGATCCACGTCGATGGTGAGCTCTTCTATCGCGATGGCGATTTCGTGATGAAATTCTAGCCCCGAGTGGCGAGAGGAACGCGATGTTTGCTGACCGAGTGCCCAGGATATTCTGGCGCCTAATCAGAGTCCCACAACTACTCTATGCACTTGGCCTCGGTCCGCTCATTGGAGGCTTGGTGTTCCTTCTAACGACAACAGGCCGCAAGAGTGGCAAGCCGCGCGTGGTGCCGTTGCAGTACGAGGAGCATGAGGGATTGCTGTACGTGGGGTCTGCGCGCGGAACCCAGGCAGATTGGTACCGTAATATCGTGGCGGATCCTCGGGTGCAAATGCAGATCGGCTCGCGGCGCATCGGGGGATTCGCAGAGCCTCTGACCGATCCGGCTAGCATCGCCGATTTCCTCGAGCTGCGCTTGCGCCGTCGCCCTAGATTTATGCGTGCCATGCTGCGATTGGAAGGACTGCCCAATAATCCTGAGCGCTCTGATCTTGAATCTCTGGCTGCGCGGATCGCAGTGGTTGCCATCCGGCCCCTAGACTCGCATCGCTGATCCTGCTCGCCGCGCTGCATTTCACGAGGGATCGCGGCTCCGAGTCCCCTCGATATTGCCTCCTAAACTCATCACGGCTGCTAAGCGTAATCCCCTTAGGTGCTTATGCAATACACTCCGCCAGGTCTGGTCAAGCTAAGGTTGTCGATTCCCCAGTCCCATCTTGGACATGCCATCAGGCCATACTGCGCAGATCTCGATATCATCGAAGAAGTAACCGCTCGTCGAGATAGAACTCTTCGAAATGTGCTAGTAGGGAGCTGATGAAGCCGTGGGGGTAGAAGCGAGTTGAAGAGGGATTCATACATCGCCTTGATGCTAGGCACTTTGCTTGCTGCTTGCGCTGCAACTCCACCTTCCGCGCGAACCATGCTCCTGCCAAAATTCGAAACTGCAACCGCAGGACCACCTGCGCCGACCACCACACCCGCTCCCACGAGCATTCCATCCCCAACAGCGACAACCGACATCCTTCATATGCAGATCATTCAGGGCTATCAGTTGCTGGTGCTTGCCCAAGCCAACGCAATCCTGCTGGACGAAACCGCCCAGCGATGGGAATCTGGCCTACTCGGAGATGTCCACTTAATGAGTGCCCTGATCGCTCTGAATGCCACGATGATGACGTTGGATGACGTCGCGCTTGATATCAGCACTCCGGCGCTTCTTGCCCCGGAACTGCGGGATGCAATGCTCCTTTCCGCGGCCACCAACGCGGTAGTGGAGAGATGGCTGCGTGGAGAGATTGATGCCGCGGGCGTCAAAGAGGAGATGGTAACCATCTTGGAAGGCTTTGAGGCAGTCGTTCTTGCCGCCGAGCAAGGATTGACGTCCGGCTACAGCTTTGACCAAGCCCACCTATCGCACATCCAAAGCAGCACGCTGGAAATGTTGATGCACCAGTTGTTCGCCATACAGATCGAGGCCTGAATTAGCAGAATCTATCATGCCCTCTGCCTCATCCACGGCGACTATCGCGTTCGCCATATCCGCCATGATCTTCACAACCAGGGTCCTTTCTTCGGACACCAGAGATGTGGGATTTATCGCTGTCCTAGTGTGTTGATATCATTTCGAAGCTTGCGGCTCTATTCCCTGCGCGCGGCGCATTTCGCGTATACTAGTGGAAATCCCAACGACTCGAGGGCAGTCATGAAATCAATTGTGATCACAGGAAGCACACGCGGCATCGGATATGGTCTGGCCGATTCTTTCCTGGGGCTTGACACTGCAGTGGCAGTGAGTGGACGAAAGCCCGCGGCCGTCGAAGAAGCCGTGGAAAAGCTTGCTGCGAAGCATGGAGAGGATCGTATCCTTGGATGGCCATGCGACGTTTGTGATTTTGCAGAGGTGCAAGCGCTCTGGGATGCCGCCGTGGACCGGTTTGGCAGCATCGATATCTGGATCAACAATGCCGGCATCGGCCATCCCACAGGGCCAATCTGGGAGCAACCGATAGAGAGCGTCAAACCCGTCATCGATACCAACTTGGTGGGAACCATCTATGGAGCCATCGTTGCCAGTCGTGGGATGCTGCGCCAGGGTCATGGCGCGCTGTACAACATGCACGGAGCGGGCAGTGATGGGCGGCGAGTTCATGGGCTCTCGCTTTATGGCAGCTCCAAGCGTGCGGTGAGCTTTCTCACACAGGCACTTGCACGCGAAGCGCGCGATACACCTCTGATCATCGGAGGCATCAGCCCGGGCATGGTCATGACTGAACTGATCACCCGCCAGTTCGAGGGCCGCACCGAGGATTGGAACCGCGCCAAGCGCATCTTCAACCTGATTGCCGACCGAGTCGAGACTGTCACGCCCTGGCTCGCCGAGCAGATCTTGGCCAACCAGAAGAGCGGGGCGGTGATCGCTTGGCTCACTCCGGCGAAGATGCTGCTTCGCTTTTTGAGTTTGCCTTTCCGCAAACGTGACATCTTCTCGTAGTAACTGACCGTAACGATGGCGACATTTCCACTGCCAGTGGCTCTCTTGCCCTTGTGAAGACTTGCACATACAATCGCTGGCGCACCGCACTTGGTGCCTGAAATGCCGGGCGAACTGTGACCAGGCTTGGGAAGTCGGTGGCAGTGCTCG
>DAOVIK010000362.1 GCA_030673735.1 Anaerolineae bacterium | reverse complement strand
AACCGATGACGTCGACGCCGGGCTCGCTGGATCCCAAGACCATAGTGAGATTTGCGCCAATGCTTGCGCCGATCGCGCCGAGGCGCTGGGCATCTACGTCATCCCGGGCGCTGAGCCAATTCAACGCAGCGGTCACATCCTGCGGCGCTAACAGCCAATTCTCGGCGCCGCCGGTTTCGCCGTGGCCGCGCAGATCGATGGCCAAGCTGGCGATGCCTTCGCCTTGCAGGAGTCTGGCCAGCTCGTCCCAATCGGCGCGTGTATGGCCATACATGTGCAGCAAGAGCACACCGGGCGCGGCATTGGGTACAGCTCCGTAGTAGGTGCCCTTCAGTGTGAGCCCTGCAGCGCCGGGAACATCCACATCGACGGGATCAGGAGGCTCGGCCGGTTCCGGCTCGGGTGTCGCCGTCGGCGGGGCTTGTTCTTCGGTAGGCTCGGAGGTTTCCTCCTCGACTTCAGCCGGAGCGGAGGTTGCCGTTGGATCTGGCGGGGGGGTTTCGGTTGGCGTGGCGCTAGGACCACATGCAACGAGGATCAAGGTGAGTGCGATCAGTGCAACGAGCAGCTTCTTCATGGGTTTCCTCCTGGCAAGTGGGTTTCTATGCGACAGTTGCGACGACAATCATGCGCTTTGACGATTCGCCAAAGGTGCCGAATTCATAATCTCCGTACAAGCTTACATCAGCATATCCGGCTTTGGTCAGCAAGCGCTTCAGCGTTTCAGGAGAGCGCAGATGATATGTGGCTTCGAATTTGTGCCGCGTGACCAGCCCGTCGGGAAGCAGCTCGTCGTAATTCCATAGCACGGCAACGGCTTCGCTATCGGGAAGCATGCGCTGCTGGGCCGAGACCTGGATGGGATTTCCGCTCTCGGGGTCAACGAAGCAATCGAGCGGCTCGTCTTCATCTGTAGGATCGAGCATGCTTTGAACTGGATTTGGCAGGTCCATTGCCAGCACGCCTCCCGATCCGAAGTGTTGTTTGATGGTCGTAAGTGATTGCGCGAAATGGGCGTCGTTGAGTTCAGCAAGAACGTTTAGCGGTGCGAGGGCGAGGCGAAAACGTTTGGGGATGGAGAAGCTTCGAAGATCTCCATCATGAAGTGAAACTCGGTTTGCAATATTGCGATCGAGGCGGGAAGCTGCACGTGCCAGCATGGCTGGGTTCGCATCCAAGCCATGTATTTCATGACCAGCGCGAGCGAGGCTGATCAGCACGCGCCCGGTTCCGCAGCCGAGTTCAATCATGGGAGAGCCATGGCGCCGGGCCAAGGCCAGCCACATGGGAATGTCCTCGGAGAATTCGGCGTATTGGGCATCATAAAGACGTGCAAAGTCCTCGTTTGCAGATGTCATGGTTTTGGTCATCCTATTGCATTTAGCGGTATTGGGAGGGAGGTATGCCAGCCTCCTTGACCGCCGCATTGGCGACCGTTATACTCGGATCGCAATCGGGGTGTAGCGCAGATGGAAGCGCGCCGCGTTTGGGACGCGGAGGTCGGCGGTTCAAGTCCGCCCACCCCGACAGGGATTGATTGTATATCATGACAAGGGCATATTGAATTGGTACGTGGGTCAGTTGTCTCCATGGAAAAGAAAGTCGACGTTGTCATCGTCTCCGCCCGCTATTCGGCGGAGGATGGTCGTGTCTCGCTAGTGCAGGCTTATCAGCGACTGGGCCCAATTTGGAGCGATATACTGCTATTCGATCGAGACCAACTTGTCGGCCTGATGAAGGCTAGAAAGCAGGTGGTCACCGGTCACCCGAGGGAAATCCCGGGCGACTTCAGGATCACAGCAAAGGTACGCTTGAGACGCGGAAAGCTTATGGTCGATAAACGCGCGGGCGATGGAGAGGCCCTAGGCGTGCCGCTGTTCTGAAGGTGTGTCGGCGTCGGGTGTTCAGCCAGGTTCGCGTCGCTGCTTGACCCGCAGAAGTGCGGGCGGTAGAATGCGCATGCTTGCGGGCGTCGCCAAGTGGTAAGGCATCAGCCTTCCAAGCTGACACCACGGGTTCGAGTCCCGTCGCCCGCTCCTTAGGAGACCGCTATGGCGGTCTTCTTCATTTCACTACGGACATGCATGTTTTCTGCCCCGCACGCTACTAGTAGAATCACTCCAGGTCAACCAATTTTCAATCCTCAGTCACACCCATTGCGAGAGCCATCGGATAATGAGGGGGATGGTCCAAACCGAAACACCCCAAATGCTATGCTTACGCGACGTCCCTACGCATTGGTTGATCCTAACTCTAAAACTGGATAAATTTGATGGGGGGCAGGTCAGCCTCATATTTCGAAGATTCATTTTGTCGAATATTCTCATGCCAAATATCTGGAAGAGTTTAAACTTCCTTCCGCGGTTATCTTT
>DAOVIK010000303.1 GCA_030673735.1 Anaerolineae bacterium | reverse complement strand
TCGAAGACACCTTCCCGGTTTGGTCCCCGGACAGCATAAAACTGGCCTACCATTCATCCTCCAGCCTGGGTTCGTTTGCCGATATATGGGTGATCAACGCCGATGGCTCCGGCGCCTTCAATCTCAGCGACGATCCGGCTCAGGATCGCTTTCCGGATTGGAGACCGTAAGGGGAGTCTGGTACGTTAGGAAGCTGGAAAGCCCAATCTAGAGGGTGGAACCCCGCTTCATATGCCTACGCGTGAAGGCTGTGGAATCGTTCGCGCGTCATGCGCAGCCGGAAGACGCCGCCAACGCTTGAGTCGTGCTCAAAGCCGAACTGCAGCAGCGCCTGTTGCCCAGCTATGTTATCGAGCGCCACATCATCGACTAAGGCGCGCCCACCAAATTGATTGAAGAACTCATCTAGGAATAACTGCATCGCTTCTCTTGCGTAGCCCTTGCCGCGCTCCGCATGGGCAATCTTGACGTTGAACGACGCGGTCATGCTCTCCGGATCAAGATGGTGATAGCTGATCTCACCGACCGGGTGATTCTCCTGATCCAGAATCAGTTGGTAACAATCCCTTTGACTGCCGGGATCGATCTTCTCCTCGAACCAGCGCCGCGCTTCTTCTTCCGACAGTTGAATCGGACCTCCCACCGGCTCCATGGTTTCAGGATCGCTCCATAGCCAGCGGATGAATTGCATGTCCTTCCATTGTGGCTTTCTGAGTTGAATGAGCTCCAATTGCACGACGTCTTCCTTGAAGATGCTAATGATTCTTAGCAATGAGACCACGCGATGCGGTGGTCTCAGCGTTCAGTTTGCGCAATCTGGGCTGTTCAGGACAGCAGCTTTCGTGTGCTCGGCATATTCTGAGAGAACATCTATCGATGTCAAAGACGCTCTCCTAGATTTCAAGCCGCTCTTGGCTTCCAGCAGAATTCAATTGATGGGAAGCATCTCAGCAACGCGATCATCCATGATGCGGGCGAGATCGGCAATAGGGATGACCGGAACGTCGCCATCAAGGTACATGGTGATGAGAAATACTCCAACCACGTCTCTCCGGAACACCACCATGTCCATGCGCATCGGAATGCCTGTTGTATCGGATACCACGGTCAATCCCGCCGATCCGTCCCCAATATCATCAAGACCAGCAAGTTGGCTTTGCTCAAGAATGTCTGCTCCCCCTAAGCCGAGCACAAACGACTCAATTAGATAGTCAGGTTGGCCTAGCTCCGCATCGAACGAGGCTTGGTCGAGCCGGGTGGGGAGTAAGGTGGTGAAGCCCATGACCAATTCAAAATGCTCGTACTCCACGAAGGCGAATACGGCCTCTACAACCAAACCACCACCGCTCAGAGCTTCTCTCGTAAGGCCATATTCCTCAAGGGACGTTGCTTCGAATCCCGGGGGAAGATCTTCAAGGGCAAGCACGATGCCTGCAATGCTTGATTCTGGTGTGGGGGTGATCGTGGGCGTTGCCGTTGGGCGTGGTGTATGCGTCGTGGTCGGCGTGAGAGTTGGCGTCGCGGTTGGCGCGCGAGTTGGGGTGGGCGTTGGCGAGGGACTCAGCACATCGCAGCCCAGAGCCGACATAACTACAACCGCCAGCACGATCGATGGGAATATCACTCTTCGACGTTTCATTGTTCCTGCCTTTCCTTCCCTCCAGAAGAACTTGAATCCACGTTGCTAGATGGGACATTCAAATCCATACGCCTCGGCCGCTCCCCGCGCACGAGGTAGATCGCTGGCAAGCTGACCAGCGTCACCGCGCCTTTGAGTAATATGTTGGCCCAGAAGATCGACCACACCACCACCGAGGTATATACACCTCCGAAAGCGGCCCAAACGAAGATCAGGCTGTCCAGCGGCAAGCTCACGGCATTGCTCACCAAGACGCGCATCCACTGGAAACGACGCGTGACGCGTGTCACCCAGAGTTGATAGATCTCGGTATCAACCAACTCGGACACGATCTCAGCCACGATGGAAGCGATCACGATGCGCCATACCGGCGCCAGCACGGCGTTCCAATCGGGCTGCGGTCCGGCCGCGGGGTCGTACGGCATCCGGCTTACCAGCCAAAACAGCCCCGCCATCAGCAGATTGATCGCACCCGCCGCTAAAATGAGCACGCGCGCGCCGCGCTTGCCAGCGACCTTGTGCACCAAGTCCCGCAGCGTGAAGGTCAGCGGGTAGACCAGCGTGCCGGCGTCCATCGAGAAGCCCATAAAGGGCACGATCTTCAAGCTGGTGATGTCAGCCAGTATTTGCGCCGCGATGTACGCAGAGGAAACCAGGATCGTGGCGATCATCGGTAGTCGACCTCCAAGCACCTCAGCAATCTATTGTACGCCAGGATGCCGTAAAAGCTGAGCGTCCGTTATGTTGTGTGTTCGCTCATTTTGGGAATCACTTGAAGCCTGGCCTGCCAGCGGCGTTAAGGACAGCGCCATCCATGCCCGAAGGTCCGACTCCATTTGCTCCTCTTCGACAACATGAAGGACCGTCGTAGAGACGTTGCATGCAACGTCTCTACAGTGCCTTAGCCAGCGGGGCTACTTCGCAATTTGGCGAAGGGTCTTCGCCGGGAAGTGAGATCCTTCGCCTTTTGTCCCTTATGTCCTCAAAGGGTCGCTCCGCCGTCCGCCCCGCGAAAACGGGGCTCCTCAGGATTACCCTGCAGAACCGCGGTTGACAAACCGGGGCCATCCCGGCTATCTTGTGCACAATAAGGGCTATTAAGGAGATTCAAATGGAGCACCGCTCGCTGGGCCGCACGGGAGTTCGCGTCTCGCCCCTTTGCTTGGGAACCTTGAATTTCGGAGG
>DAOVIK010000207.1 GCA_030673735.1 Anaerolineae bacterium | reverse complement strand
GCCATTCCTCTGATCGTGGCAGCCATCACAAGTATCGTCTACCTGAGACAAGCCCGGCCTGAGTTGGCCAGCGAGTATGTCTTCAACGCACTTGAAGCGGTGGCTTCGGCCCAGATCCAACCCGATGGCGAATCCGCCCGGCCCTATTGGCATGAAGCTCTCGAGTGGCTCGACAAGGCCGAGAATTATGGCGTTACCGAAGAAACCAACGCCATGCGACAGACGGCTCAACAGGCCCTCGACGCCCTTGACTTCGTGACCCGTTTGGACTTCAATCCAACCATTCAGGAAGGATTCCATTCGGGAGCGCAGATCGATGAGATCGCCGCCACGAGCTCCGGTGTGTACGCTTTGGATCGCGACAATCTGTCGATCTGGTTTGCATGGACCATGGGACGCGGGTATCAACTCGACAACGAATTCGATTGCCTCGACGGACCCGATAGCATCCCCGGTATGGGAGCACCGGTAGACATTGCCATCTATGAGGAAAGCGGACTGATGGGCGCTGAGAGCCTGGTGGCGATCGACTCGGATGGAACAGTGCTCATCTGCGCCCAGTCCGAAGATCCAAGAACCGTCCAGCTCACACCACCCGATACCGGCATGGGTCACATCCAGGCCATGGACGTGCTCTTCGACTCCTTGTACGTGTTGGCGCCGGATCGAAGCATGGTCTGGATCTTCAGATCGTTTGATACGCCAGGCGGCGATACGTGGGAGTACTACTTCGCTGATAGCGCGCGGGACTTGAGGAACGCTATTGACATCATCATGACCAACGAGGGTTTGGTAATCCTTTACGCCGATGGCTATTTGGATATCTGCTATCGCTCGCAAGAGAGCCTCGACGGTGGCGGAATCAGCATTGATGTCTCATGCCGGGAAGGTTTGAGCTTCCAAGATCCACGCAGCTCGGGCGATCCTTCAGAGCAGATGGAAGGCTTTGTGCCCGATCAGATGGTCTATTCCTCCAGCATGGAATCCTCTCTTTATCTTCTGGATAGCGAGGCAGGGAGTGTGTTGCGCTATAGTATGGGTATGGTTTTCCTAGATCATTATCGCCCATCAGAACCACTGCCGCTTGCACCCACTGCACTCGCATTGGCTCCACCCTATGACATGTTCCTTGCGGCAGGCAATCAAGTGTATGTCGCAGAAACCCTTCGTTGAGTTCATCTTTGACAGTATAGCGATCAAATACAATCAGATCATCAAGGGAAACTCGGGAGGTTGAACTTTGAGCCGCTGGCCCGGCAAGTATGTGATCGGGCTCACCGGAAATATCGCCACCGGCAAAAGCGTCGTACGCAAGATGCTGGAGCACTTGGGCGCATACAGCATCGATGCCGACGCGCTTGCCCACCGTGCGGTTGCCAAGGGTGGCCCAGGTTTCCCCGTCGTCGTCCAGACCTTCGGGGAGTGGATCCTGGATGACGAAGGCCACATCGACCGCTCCAAACTGGCCCAGGTCGTGTTTCGTGATCCCAATGCTCTCCGCCGCCTTGAAGCGATCGTTCACCCGCTTGTATCGCAGGCTATCGACATCCTCATCAGACGCTCTAAACAAGACGTGATCGTCATCGAAGCCATCAAGCTCATCGAATCTGGGCTCGCGACAGGATGCGACGCAATCTGGGTTGTTGACGCCAACGAAGAGCTGCAGATCAGTCGCCTGCGCGAAAAGCGCGGCATGGATGAAGCCACGGCACGATTGCGCACGGAAGCACAAGCGCCGCAGGAGTTGAAGCTGCGCGCCGCCAATGTCGTGATCAAGAATGAAGATTCCTTCGATGAAACATGGGACCAGGTCCAGGATCTGTGGGCCGAGATACCAAGGCCCAAGGAGCCACTGCTGCGTCCGCCTCCGCCTCCGCTGCCCGGCGAGATCCGCATCAGGCGCGGCCTACCACAGGATGCCCATGCGATCGCCGAGTTCATAACCAGGGTCACACGCGGCAAGCGAAGAATGGATCGCCAAGACGTGATGGCGGCCTTTGGCGAGAAAGCATATTTGCTGATCGAGAGAGGTGGGCAATTGGCAGGCGCGGCCGGGTGGCAGGTCGAAAACCTGGTGGCGCGCATCGATGAGATATACGTCGAACGCGATCTTCCATTGGACCAAGCTATTCCTGCTTTGATGGCAGCGGTCGAAGAGGCGGCAGCCGAATTGCAGAGCGAAGCGGCGCTGCTCTTCCTGCCCCCCAGCTTGGCGCAACACATCAGCGCATGGCGCGCGGCCGGCTACCGCCCTCAGGCCGTTCAGTCGCTAGGGGTGCGCGCCTGGCAAGAGGCAGCGATTGAGTCAATGCCGCGAGGCGCATCGCTGTGGTTCAAGCGCCTGCGCGAGGACCGCGTCCTACGACCACTCTAGCAGCAAGCGAGAACTTCACATTCCCTCGGCCTCAAAATCAGATTGAAACGCGACGGAGCATCAAAACACCATGCTCCGTCGCTAAAAGGCAAGGGTTGCGCATGAAGGAAGCGCCTGCTCCAGGGCAGGCGCCTTCAACGTTAATCCAGATGATCACCACCAAACTAAGAATGAATCGCGCGTGGAGACCTGGAGATCGTTATAGGACACGAGCACTTCGAGAATCACGCTCCTGCCAGGAGGCTGGTGCTCGAACTCGAGATCCATCTGGCTGATACCCGCAAGGTCGCTGCGCGGCATGACGAGAACCCGCTCTTGATCGGCGAACTTTACATTCAGGGTAACGCCTGCATCCTGCACGGGCATGAGATTCTGATCACGCACAACCACGAACACGCGCTGCGAATCGCTGCTCTGCACCACGGGCTTCCTGACGGATACCAGAGGGCGCAGCTCGATAACCCGATACTGAAGCATGTCCTGAGGAGGATTGGACCTGAGCAGGTTGGGATCGTAGCCCATGGCAATGAAATGCTCCAGGCCCAGCGGCGCAACCTGCACCTGACTTCCGTCCGAGGCCTCGGGATGCCAATCCAAGCGGAAGCCCTGGAAGTACTGCACAACGCGGCCATTCTCGAACTTGAATTCCGAGATCGGGTAGCCGAAGAGCTCCGATCCCCCATGCCGCTCGAAGAAATCCAAGAAGGCGAAACAGATGCGATGGCCGGATTCAGGGAAGTAGCGGCAGCCGGACGCTGCGCGCTGGCCCGAGGGAAGCGGAGCATCCCAGCCTCCCAGGAGCTCGCCCAAGACCGGCATCCTGACCACTGTCTCGGCGCCCAAGCGAACGTGCTCCAGACGGGCGTTCTCAAAGTATTGGATGGGATAGCCATTCTCGGGATCGACAAACACGTCTGTGATTGGATAGCCGAGGATTTCCACACCGCCGTGCTCGTCGAAGAAGTCAACGAAGTGCGCATCCAACGTGTGGCCGGTTTCCGGATAGTAGCGCCCGCTTGCCTGCGCCCGGGCCGGTCCGGCGAGGACGGCAATTGCGGAGAAGATCAATCCTGTGCGAATAAGATTCCGCATTTCTAATCCCCCGGTCGAGTTGATTCTAGGGAATCGGGTCTGCGAAGGCAAGGCTACTCAGGAAGTTAATCCAGATCCCCGAGGCGCAGGCGGGTATAGGAGTCGTACCTTTCGGGGCTGATGTCGCCGCGCTCCGCGGCTTCAATGACCGCGCAGTCGGGCTCATGAAGGTGTGTGCAGTCGTTGAAGGCGCAGTGCTCCACCAGGGGCTTGATTTCTCTGAAGTAGCCATCGATTTCCTCGGGCTCGATGTCCCACAAGGCGAAGGCCTTAACGCCCGGCGTGTCGGCCACATAGCCCCCGTGCTTGAGTTTTGTCAACCTTGGCACGACGGTTGTGTGCAGCCCTTTTCCAGTGACCTGACTCACATCACCAGTGCGCAGGCCCAGTCCGGGCTGGATGGCGTTGAGCAAGGTCGATTTTCCCGCTCCCGAAGGTCCGGCGAAAACAGAGATCACACCCTCCAGCGCTTTGGATAAATGGCGAATACCCTTGTTCTTGGTGGCGGAAGTGTAGAAGACCGGGTAGCCGATGCTATCGTAGATCCCGAACACGCGCTTTGCCTCTCGGCTGCTCACGAGATCGATCTTATTGGCACAAATGGCGG
>DAOVIK010000334.1 GCA_030673735.1 Anaerolineae bacterium | reverse complement strand
GCACTTCATCCACCGTACCGGACACGGCATTGGCCTCGAAGGCCACGAACACCCTTACATAAGCAGCGACAACACCCAGCAGCTTTCCCCCGGCATGACCTTCACCATCGAGCCCGGGATCTACCTCCGCGGCAAGTGCGGCGTGCGCATCGAGGACGATGTGGTTGTCACTGAGCAGGGCTGTGAAAGCCTGAGCGACATGCCCCGCGAATTGCAGGTGATCACATGAAGTTGATCCAAGAAGGCGGCCAACCCTTCTACTTCCAAGGCGGACCTGTCGGCTGCCTGCTGGTGCACGGGTTCACCGGCGCGCCCAAGGAGATGCTCGATCTGGGGAAGCATCTGGCGGATCAAGGGCACACCGCCCACGGCGTGCGACTGTTCGGCCACGCCACGCGTGTCGAGGAAATGCCCCGTTCACGCTGGCAGGACTGGCTCGCTTCGGTTGAGGATGGCTATCACCTGCTCAACCGCCAATGCGATCAGATCGTGGTAATGGGGCTGTCGATGGGCGGCATGCTATCGCTGACCTTCGCCTCCCGCTTCCCGGTCTCTGGCGTGGTCGCCATGTCCACGCCCTTCTCCCTACCTCCGGATCCACGGCTGCGCTTCGTACGCCTTTTCAGTCTGTTCGTCAAGCGCATCGAGAAGGGCGAATCCGATTGGCTGGATCCCGAAGCCGAATCCGATCACGTCGACTATCCCTACTATCCCACGCGCTCCATCGCTGAGCTGCGCGACCTAGCGGCGGAGATGCAGGCCGGGCTTTCGCGCGTGACCGCCCCCGTGCTCATCATCCACTCAAAAACCGATGTCAGCGTGCCCCCCCATAACGCCGAAAGATTCGTCTCCTCAATCGGCTCGAAGGATGTATCCCTCGAGTGGATCGAACGCAGCGGCCATGTGATCACGCGCGACATCGCACGCCAGCGTGTCTTCGAGATGGCGAGCGGCTTCGTACAGAAGGTGACAGGAGCGAAAGTGTGAACCGCGAGCTCCGCCTGGTCGCCACGTCGCTCCTGCTTTGGGGCATGGGCGAAGGGCTCTTCTTCTATTTCCAACCTCTGTACCTCGAGCAACTGGGGGCCAGCCCGGTCCAGATCGGAGGTATTCTCGGCCTGGCGAGCATCGGCCTGGTCATCACGCACATCCCCGCCGGCGCCCTTGCCGACAGGTTCGGACGCAGAATCCTCATGCTCGCCGCCTCGTGTCTGGGGACGATCGCCACCTGGATAATGTTCTTGGCTCCCAGCCTAACCTTCTTCGTCGCCGGACTGGTCCTCTACTACTTCACCGGATTTATCATGTCCCCTATGTCGAGCTACGTCACCGCCGCCCGCGGCGAGTGGACCGTGGCGCGGGCGCTGACCACCATCTGGGCATCGCTTAGCGTTGGCTCGATCCTGGGGCCGATCATTGGTGGGCAGTTGAGCAAACTCATCGGCTTGCGTGCTATTTACGGCGTTTCCGCCTCGCTGTTCATATTCTCGACTGCCGTGATGATCTTCCTTCCAGCGCAACCGCGCGAGCCCATGTCTTTGCGCATCGGCTACCGCCGCTTGCTTGCCAACAAGCCTTTCGGCCGCCTGCTCGCCCTCTTTCTATTCGCCAACTTCGGCCTCCTCCTGAGCTGGCCGCTTCTTCCGACCTTCCTGCAGAACGTGCGCGGCGTCAGCGTTGAAAGCATCGGCATCTTCGGATCTTTCAATGCCCTGGGGGGTATGGTGCTCAGCCTGGCCTTGGGGCGCATGTCCAATCGCCCCGCCTTCCTCCTCGCCCAGGGGCTGGTGTTGGGTTCTGCCACAGTCCTGTGGCTCGGCACGGGCTCACCCTGGTTTGCCTTGGGCTACTTCTTGATCGGCGGTTACCGCGCCGCGCGCGCCTTGATGACCGCGCTTGCTGAAAAGCTGGTCGAGAAACCCCAGATGGGATTGGCCTTTGGCCTTGTGGAGACCTCCAGCGGCCTGGCACTGCTCGCCGCCGCGCCGCTCGCCGGTCTGCTCTATCGCAGCGCTCCATATCTCCCCTTCCCCGTCAGCTTGATTTTGATCTCGGTTTCCCTTACCATCAACGGACGATTACTTCCGCGTCCGAAACTGACATCCGATTCGATTGTTCCCGGGAGAGAATGACATGAACCCATGGCTCGAATGGGGAGTTCCAATCGTCACCTGGTTTCAAAGCCTGGGCGAAGTGTTCCTGACCCCCATGGAATTCTTCACCTTCCTCGGCAAGGAGGAGTTCTACCTGCTCATCATGCCCGCCCTGCTCTGGTGCTGGGACGCGCGTCTCGGCTTCCGTATCGGCCTCATCTTGCTCACCAGCGACGGCATCAACGGATTCCTAAAACTCACGTTCGGCATGCCCCGTCCCTACTGGGTCAGCCGCGAGGTCAAGGCGCTGAGTACGGAAACCTCCTTCGGCTTGCCCTCAGGGCACTCACAGACCGCGGTCGCCGTGTGGGGCCGGCTGGCCGCTTGGCTGCGCCGGCGATGGGCCTACGTTGTGTTGGGGCTGCTGATCATTTTCATCTCCATCTCCCGCATCTATCTCGGCGTGCATTTCCCCACCGACGTGCTTGCAGGTTGGATCGT
>DAOVIK010000130.1 GCA_030673735.1 Anaerolineae bacterium | reverse complement strand
TGGCCCTACCTGACCGAGGACGAGCTCGAGCTGTGGTTCACGTTCGGACCTGCCGCGCCGGAGATCCACCGCTCGCTCTTCATCGACGGCGAGTGGCAGGCGCCGGAGCTGATCCTCTCACCCTTCGCCGGCGAACCGACCCTCGACGCCGCGGGAAACATCTACTTCGTACACCACTACTGGGATCCGGTCGAGAATCGCATGATCGAGGCCGACTACTACGTCTGCTATCGGAAGTAGGGATTTCAGTTAGGAAGAATCATCCGAGGGATTGCGACGCCAGTGCCGCAGGGGCTAATCCAGATCCAGGGAGAGGCGCAGGCCTGCGCGAACCTTGGTCATGGTATCGTCGGATACCTTTCCGATCTTCTCTACAAGCCGGCGGTCGGAGAGGGATCGCACCTGAAAGGTATCCGCCGCGGATGGCTTCGTCAAACCGTTGGTCTTGGTGGGATTGACTTGCACCAGCCAGGGCGCATTGGCGAACTCGCTGCGCCATTCCGTCAGTGGGACCACAATCTTGAGAGGAAGTTTTCCGATTGATTGCCGGTTCACAATGATGCAGGGGCGGGTCTTCTTGATTTCCGCCCCCATGGTCGGATCGAGGTTGACGCGCCAAACTTCCCCGCTATTCATGCCACTCCTCGCCATCTAGAGCCGTGAAGGCAACAAGCTCCTGGTCGGATTCGTAAATCGGAGCTAGGGCTTCAGCCGCTTCTGCCAAGAGCTCCTCTTGTGTGGCCTCGAGCGCATTCTCGACCGCTTCTCTCACAAAGGCAGAGCGTGAGAGCCCCTCTCGTGCGGCAGCCTCGGACAAGCGCCCCAATTGCGATTCACTGAGCAGCACCTGAATCCTTTGATCCTTTCGAACCTCCCGCGAAACCATGATGCACCTCCTATCTACGTCATAAGCATACACATACATTCTACACCTATTGTATACGCTTTGTCAAGGGCAGGAGCGTGGTCCATCTGGGACCCCGTCGAGAACCGCATGATCGAGGCCGACTACTACGTCTGCTATCGGAAATAGGGATTTCGGCGAGACAGAATCAACCGAGGCGGCCGCGAGCGGCACGCCTCGGTCTGCTTTGCAGCAAATTTCCAGTGATTGATTTCGTGGAATGGGGCGAAATCCAAACGGCCCAGGTCAGGCTTCTATCAGTGTTCCAAGTGCCTCGCCACGAAGCGCCGCCAGGGCAGCGACAGCAGGCTCCCCGGAGAAAATCCGGACCTCGGCGCCGGGAAGCAATCCCGCCAGCGCCAGCGCGTGCAGCACCTTGTCGGCCATGCCGCCGGTGACGTCCTCGGCCTCCGCGCCGGCGAGTTTGATGCGCTCCAGATCGGGCTCGCTGATCGTGTCCATCAGCTTCGTGCGCGCCGGATAGTCGGCGTACACGCCCTCATCGACTCCGGCCAGTAGCACGCGATCCGGCAGCAGCACCAGCGCTAGCGCGCCAAACACGCGCTCGGTCGAGACGATGCACGCGCCTTGGCCGCTGTCGAATGCCACGTCGCCGTATACCACAGCCACCAATCCCGCCTCCAGGGCCGCCTGCACCGGGTCGAAGGCGTAGGACTCTATCTCCCCGTCCTGGCAAAGCACCGAGGCTGAAGGAGGGAAGGAGACTGCCGCCACACCCGCTTGGTGCAACGCATCCATCACGATGCGGTTCAAGCGCCGCGCCGTCATCCAAACCTCGGCGAAGCCGCGCCAATCCTCGGGGCTGGAAGCCCCGCGATGGGTTCCGTGTTTGGCGGCGGCGTGATGGCCGAACGAGCCCGAGCCGTGCCCCAACAGGAGCTGCTCGTCGGGAAACTCCTGAATGAACTGCGCGATCTCACCTGCCAGGCGCTTGATTGTCTTCCCGCGCGCCGTCAGGGGACGATCCTTGTGCGTGATCAACGAGCCGCCCAGCTTGAGAAAGATCATGGCCCCACCTCCGCGGTCAGCGTCCATTTCGCGCCTGCGGCTTGCAGGGCTTTTTCGATGGATCCCGCTTCAGCGGCATCGACCAGCGCGATCATGTTGCCGCCCATGCCCGCGCCGCTCAGCTTGGCGCCCAGCGCTCCTGAGCTCCGCGCAGCCTTGATCAACATCTCCAGCTCGGATGAGCTCACGCCCATCTCCTGCAGCAACGCCTGGTTCTGGTCCATCAATGAGCCGAGCGCTGCAAGGTCGCCCGCCTTGATCGCCGCTCGTCCTCGATCTACGACCTCCCCGATGCGGTCGAACAGCGCTTCGTAGCGAGCCGTATCCGCCTGCCACGCCTTGCGCACGTTGCCCACCGCGACCGAGGTATTCGACCGCTGCCCGGTGTCGCCGACCACGAGCGTGGTCGAAGTCCCGATCGAGAAAGGTTTCGGCGCCTCGCCGCGGATGAAGTGCACCGGCTGCTCGTATGCCACGACTGTATTATCGATTCCCGAGGGCGTACCGTGATGCAGCTTCTCAACCTCATAGGCCAGGGCTGACTGCTGCTCGGTGTTCAAAGGCACTCCCCAGTGCTTGCTCAAGGCGCGCACGATGGCCACCGACACGGCCGTGCCAGATCCCAGTCCCGAGGCGACCGGAATGCTCGATCGCACGCGCAGCTCCAGCGCAGGATGATCCTCGATCTTCAGCGCCTGCCGCACCATGTGCACGATCTTCGCCAGCGGATGATCCGGCTTCAGTGTGTGTAGCCAAGTGGAGAGACCCACATCCGGCGCCTCGATTCGCACCGCGCCCGCCTCGCCTTGCTCGAGGGTCTCGACCTCGGCCGTGGCGCGAACTTGCGGCAGCGGGACGGCCAATGCCGGTCGTCCGTAAACCACCGCATGTTCACCGAGCAGTATGATCTTGCCGCAAGCGCTGGCAGCTGTCATCGCCAGAGGTATAGAATGGCGACCGCGGTAAGAGCCCAGAGGATGATGGTCGCCATGAGCGGACGGTCCGAGAACACCAGCTCCTCCGGAGCGCCGCCGGCGTCCTCGACGTGGATCAGATGCAGATAGCGGAAGATGCCGAAGACCACAAACGGGATCGTGAGCATCATCAAGTCTTTAGGGGGAAGATTCTCAGCGGAGAAGGTGTACAGCGAATAGGCCACGATCGTGGTTCCAGAGACGATCACGATAAGCTGATCGAGGAACCCAATCGAGTACCCATCCAGCACGCGCCGGTGGGCGTTGGCTTCCTTCTTCAGCAGCGTCAGCTCCGCTCGTCGCTTGCCCAAGGCGATGAAAAGGGCCAGCAGCGTGGTGCACATGTACAACCAGGGCGAGAAGCGCTCGACGATGATCAGCGCCACGCCGCCGGCAACGCGCAGCACAAATCCGGCAGCCACGATCATTACGTCGATGATCGGCACGTGTTTCAGGCGCAGCGAATACGCCAGGTTGAGGATCATATAGGTCAGCAGGACCAGCCCTAACTTCCAACTGAGCGCCAAGCTGGCCGCAAGCGAGATCACGAACAGGATCCCGCTCACAATCAGGGCTGTTCTTTCCGACAGCGTGCCGGAAGCGATTGGGCGAAGACGCTTCTTGGGATGGCTGCGGTCGGCCTCCGCGTCGGCGACGTCGTTCACCAAGTAGACCGCGCTGGAGGCCAAGCAAAGCAGCACGAATCCCGCGACCGTGCGGAGCAGAGGCCCAATTGCCAGCAGCTGCCCGTCGAAAATCAGCGCCGCGAAGATGAATGCGTTCTTGGCCCACTGTCGTGGGCGCATGCTTCTGATCAGTGCGCGCATGTCGGCGATGATAGCAGGAAGCAGGGCGGCTTGCAAGGTGGACGATGTTGCCATGGATGGGTTTTCTTTTGGATTATGTCTTGGAACTGGATCGGCCGGTGCGGAACCGCCGTCCCGAGGAAACCTGGCCTGTGTCTCGCTGCCCATCGATGCCCTATGGTCCGTCGCATCCTACAGCTTCCTGTTGATGGGGTTCCATCAAGAACCTCACGCGTGAAGATCCTTTGGTTCAAACGAGCCATCCCCCGAGACTGACCATTGTAGAGACGCACAGCTGTGCGTCTCTACGGATTCCGTTTTCGGAAGGTGGACTGCTTGGATTAGCACGAGGCCATGGAAAGTGCATTTCCACCGAGGTCGTAGGGGCGTCCTCCCAACACTACATTGGGACAAGCAACGGGACGCCCGTTGATGCGTAACAACTGAGTTCGAGCAACACTGGCAATATGGGCCCTTGGCCCGGACTGGGTCCATTGATGTCGGAGAACGAGATTCTTCGCTTCGCTCAGAATGACAACATAGAGATCGGATAGGACCCCTCCCGATAAGAACTCGGGACAGGCGTTGATGCGAAGCATTTAACTCGCAGCGGAAATGGGCGCACCGCCGCATGCGCTAAGCCATTGTTGGGGTGCGCCCCTAAGATGCCCTCTTCTATGTCATTCCGAGCCGTACTTTGGCGAGGAATCCTCATGACGCGGCATCAACCTTCACGCCCCGATAGCGAACGTCCCCTTGGATCGTCATGGGGATTCCTCTCTCGGCTCTCAGAGCCTTGCTCGGAATGACAGCTTGGGTGATGAGGCGGGATTTCTCCTTATTGAGTGGACACCAAGAGAAGAGACTCTCATCAGTTGCCCGAACTCATCCAGGGATAGAGAATCCACCAAGGATGCGACAAACTGGAGCCCGGTTGGTGGAAGCGACGCCCTCGCTTGGAGTGGAATCCTGCCTTCTGCATAACACCCTCACAACCCGGTTCACACTATATTGGGTCCCCAGCGCACTCAGTTCATTCCACCTGTCTGATTATTGCGTCTCTTTTCGATGTGTCCGTTCCTTCGTCAGAAGATCACTCCCCGGAGCGCTTCTATCATCGTAGGGGCGCACGGCGGCGCGCCCCTACGGTGGCATTGATGTAGGCATCGGGAGGAATACCTCGCCAGGAGATCTAGATTGTAGAGAAGTTGCGCTGTTCGTCCCGCATGTCTTTAGCGGGATGCAACGTCTCTACGGATTCCGTCTTAATGAGACGCATGCCCTCCATTTGTGCGATCAAATGCGATGCTCGGGGATACGAGAGGCGATGAAACAGCGACGGAGCATCTTGCGGCATTGCGTGGACGGAGGCGCGCATAAGAAACGGCCGCGACCGCGCCTTGGTGGAATCCAAAGAGATAACCCAACCCATCGAAGTCATACTCGGATGTGGTGAACAGCCTCGGAAGTCCGATGGCGATCATGTAAAATCAAGCCATGGGACGCAAGGAGCGGATTGACGTGTTGCTCGTGCAGCGAGGGCTGGTCGAGAGCCGTTCGCAGGCGCAGCGGCTGGTGATGGCGGGGCAGGTGCGTGTCGATGGGGAGCTGGCGCACAAGCCCTCGAGCCGCGTCGACGGCGGCGCCGAGATCACTATCAAGCAGGGGCCACGCTTCGTTTCGCGTGGTGGCGAGAAGCTGCTTGCCGCGCTGGAGAGCTTCCCGATGGAGGTCGAGATGCGCATTTGCGCCGACGTGGGCGCCTCGACCGGGGGATTCACCGACTGCCTGCTGCAGCACGGCGCGGCGCGGGTCTACGCCATCGATGTCGGCCACGGCATCCTGCACTACCGGCTGCGCGGCCATCCGCGCATCGTGCTCATGGAGCGCACAAACGCGCGCACGCTGGAGAACTTGCCCGAGCCCATCGAGCTCACGACGATCGACGCCTCTTTCATCTCGCTCGGATTGCTCTGGCCGGCGAT
>DAOVIK010000264.1 GCA_030673735.1 Anaerolineae bacterium | reverse complement strand
TTGAGACCTTCGTACTCGCCCTTGCGTAGCTTGCTCAGGTTCTCGCGCTCGGGGCTCGTAGCTGCCTCCTCGTAGAGGTACACCGGGATATCAAGCTCCTCGCCAACGCGCGTCCCAAGTCGTTTGGCGAGTTCGACGCAGTCCTGCATATCAACGCCTGAGATAGGCACGAAAGGAACCACGTCGGTGGCGCCGATGCGCGGATGCTGGCCTTCGTGCTGGTCGAGATCGATCAGTTGGGCAGCTTGAGCAATCGCCGCGTAGGCGGCTTCCAGGACCGGTTCGGGAGGGCCGGCGAAGGTGATCACTGTGCGGTTGTGATCCGCGTCGATATGCTCGTCGAGCACAAAGACGCCGGATACATCGGCAATCACCTCACGAATGGCCTGGATTACCTCCGGTCGGCGACCTTCGGAGAAATTGGGAATACACTCGACAATTTTGGATGGCATGGTGTCCTCGACAGGCGGGAGTTGTGATGGATTATAGTCCCTTCCTGCGCTAGGCAAGGAGCGGATATTGCCGCGGTCAATCGCGGGGTTAGTTCGTGTCGGATGGGGTGATATGCGCAGGTCGGGATCAGGGGCTAGATTGAGCTTGCAGCGCCTCGCGATCCAGGATCTCGATGTGCTTGCGGCCGATATCGATCCAGCCTCTGCCTTTGAAGTCGTTGAGCGTTTGAGTCGTGGTCTCGCGGTACGTCCCAAGCATTTCGGCCAGATCCTGATGGGTGTAGCCCTTGACGATGCTGGACACGGTTTCCTGATCGGTGAGTTTCAGCAGCAAGCTAGCCAGCCGAGCAGGGATGCTCTTGAAGGCGATGTCTTCAAGTTGGCCTTCAGCCTCGATGAGCCGCTGCGCCATGGCATGCATGATGCGCATCGCCACCTTGGGTTTGGTCAGGATCAGGCGCTCGACATCCGCTTTGCTCATCACGCAGAGCGTGCAGTCCTCGATGGCTTCGGCGAACGTGTTGTGCATCCCTTGTCCCACAAGCGACATCTCGCCGAAGACTGCACCGCGCTCCAATACCGCCATGACGAGCTTCTTGCCATCTGGCGACAGGCGATAGAGCTGGACTCGCCCGTTCTTCAGAAGAAAGAGCACTTCGCCGGTCTCCTCGGGCGTGTAGAACACGCGCCCGGATTCGGAGGTGCTCATCTTGGTGGCTTGATCGACCTCGTTGAATTCGTCTTCGGTCAGGTCCTGGAAGATCTCGATCGCAGATAGTGCCTTGAGTTTTGGTTCCGTCATTCGCCCAGCCTTTCCATTCATATGCCTTCCGTTTTAGTGCTTCATACGCCTTAGACGGTCAAGGAATTCTAACTCATCCGGATTGCCCAGCCATAGCGTCTTGCCATTCATCATATATGTTGGAACGGCGAACACTTGCTCGGGGATGCTTGCCCCGTTGCTGGAGACGTTGATGAGTGCGATACGCACGTGCGGCAGCTCCTGCTGCGCAAGGCTCGCCAGACGGCGAGCCTCATCACAAACAGGGCACGTGTCGTCAATGAAGATCTGAAGCTCCAGCTGCATGGGTCTCTCCTGGGAAGTAGACTAGCACATTCGACCCTGCAGCGGAGTAACGGCAATTACATGCCGGCGCGTGAATGGTACAATTATGACACAATGGATGCACTAATCAAGACTGACTGGCGGGGCTGGGAGCTCGCATGAGAAGCCTGTCCCGCCGATCATTTATTAAGGTCATGGGAATTGCCGGATTGGCAATGCTCAGTGGTTGCCAGGAAATACCTGGCAATGGGACTGCGGATGGATCCGATCCAACTGCAGCAGGCTCTGACACGCCTCAGCCCGCGCCCATGGAGCTGATCATTACGCCCACGGGCGAGTTCTACGTGCAATCCTTCTCCGGCGTGGTGCAGGTTTCAGAGGCAGATTGGCGTTTGCGCGTGTTCGGGCTGGTGGACCGGACTCTAGAGCTTACTTATGAGGATGTACTGCAATACCCCAAAGTTGAAGAGATACGGACCCTGGAGTGCATCGGAAACCCGGTCGGCGGCCCGCTAGTTGGCAACGCCGTCTGGGGAGGCTTCGAGGCCGAGCACATGTGGGAGCAAGCTGGTATTTCGTCGGATGCCGTGCGGGGACGCTTCGGTGCCGCGGATGGCTTCTTCACAAGCGTCGATCTGGAATGGCTGACTCAACCCGGCGTATTGATGGCCTACGAGATGAATGGCGCACCTCTTACAGCGGAACATGGTTATCCCTTGCGCATCCTCATGACCGGCCTCTACGGGCAGAAGATGCCCAAATGGATCACCGAGATCGAGTTCGTCGATAACAAGCCGCAAGGCTATTGGGAGCGCCAAGGTTGGTCGGATGTGGCCTCCGTGAAAACCAACTCGATCATCTGGCACCCTGAGAGCCTGGCAGCCGTGCCCAGTGGATCGGTTCCGATCTACGGAATGGCGTTTGCCGGATTGCGACGCATTGTAGACGTTGAGGTGCGCATAGATGAAGGCCCCTGGCTGCCCGCGGAGCTGATGCAGCAGGAATCTTCGCTGGTGTGGACCCAGTGGTCATTTTCTGCACCGGCAGAGCCCGGGAACCACACCGTTTATGTGCGCGCCACGGATGAAGAAGGCTTCGTGCAAAGCGCGGCGTCAGGATCGCTTCTCTCGGGAGCTTTTCCGGATGGGACGGACGCGATCCATAAGGTCGTCTTCGTCGTCAACGACTGACTGCGGTGCGCAAGCTTATCCGCTGGCCGGGGATCCTCATCCTGCTTTCCGTCATTGCTGCATCGGGAATGATCGCCTCGCTCATGATCTCCAAACTCGAGGAACGCGATACCTTCTGCATATCGTGCCATACGCTCCCCGAAGTCACCTACCAGCAACGCGCTGTTCTTGCCGCTGAGGGGAATGACCCCGCGCCGGACTTGAGCAGCGCTCACTACCAGCGCGAAGCGGGAGCCTTCCGTTGCATCGATTGTCACCGCGGCGCAGACACGCTGCCCCATCGCTTGATCACCAACGGTCTTTCAGTTCGCGATACGTTGATTTGGTTGATCGGCGGCGCGGACCCGACGCTGGAAAAGGGGCTGGTAGCGCTGCCCATGCTGCTCGATGCGGCGTGCACGCGCTGCCATGAGGAGACCCTCCTTCGTCTAGGCTTTGAGAATCACTTTCATGCCTACCTGC
>DAOVIK010000061.1 GCA_030673735.1 Anaerolineae bacterium | reverse complement strand
GGCGCTTCTTGATCACACCGTGCACAAGTTCGTCAAGCTCTTCTTCGTTGCTCGGATTGTCGGCGCGAGTCTTTGCTTCCACGCTATCTGCGAGCATAAGCAAAGCAACTTCGCGAGTGTGCGGGCGAGGTCCTGGATAGCTGAAATCTCGAGGATCGAGCTTGCTCGCGTCGCCTTGAACGGATTCAAGTGCAACTTGGTACTGGAAGCTGGCGCGCATTGTGCCGTGGTGTCCACTGATGAAGTCTTGGACGATGGCAGGAAGGCGGTGCTTGCGAGCCAACTCCAACCCTTCCTGAACATGGGAGATGATGATCCCAGCGCTGGTAGTGGGATCGAGTTGTTCGTGTACGTTTTGGTCGGGCAGTTGATTTTCGATGTAAAACTGCGATCGCACAGCTTTTCCGGCGTCATGATAGAGCGCGCCTACGCGTGTGAGTAGCGAATTGGCGCCGATCTCCCGGGCCGCTTGCTCAGCCAAATTGGCGACTTGTAGGCTGTGCTGGTAGGTACCGGGCGCGTTGCGCAGCAAAAGCTGCAGCACCGGATTATCCGGCCTCGCCAATTCGTATAGCTGCATACTCGTGATAACACCCAGTAGATTACCGACCGGTTGCAGCAAACCCAGCGAGAGAATTGCTGAAAGCATCCCACTGCCAAGGCCCATGCCTACAAGCGTGAACCTGGTTAGGGTGTTTGTTGCGGGATCTGTGAAACGGAAGACAACGACCATCGCCACTGCGGCCATCGATGCTGCCATTCCAGACCACAGAAATTGCCGCAACTGATCGGCCTTGCCGATCGTGAGAGCGCCCATTGTCCCACTGAGCATGACGTAGAGAGCCAGCTCATGCCCGCGTGACCCCAAATAGCTGGCGATCACCCCTCCGATCAGCGCGGTCAACACGCCCAGACCGTGTCCAAAAAGTGCCGACAAGAGGATCGGCAGGGTAGCAGCGGGGAAAAGGTAGGCCAATATTCCGGGTCCCGGAACCATCGCCTTCATGGCCAGTGACGATAGGATGAACAGCCCACTCAGCGTTGCCACGACGCGAGGCTTGCGTACTTCCCTGGGATATGAGCGCATGGCGAATAGCGCCAGACAGAGACCGAGTATGATGATCAATAGCGATTCGAGCACTAAATCCTGAGCGGGGTTGCGCGGCCTTAGCAATCCATACGCCTGCAGAGCCTCGATATGAAGATCCGTTACCACCTCGCCACGATCGATGATGGTCTCGCCAGCAACGTACGACTGGATGACCTGCGCCACCGATTGGCGGGAGGCATCGCGCGCTTCTTGCGTCACTTCGTCGTTGTAAAGAGAATTGGGAGCCACGAAAGCGATAGCGAGTTCGATGACAAGATCGGTTTCGCTTTGTGTGAGTGATGTCGATATGCCTACATAAGCAGGAACCGCCCGCCGGGCCTCCTCGATCCGGTCTTCTCGTATTTCGTCGCGCATGACCTGCTGTAGAACGGCTTCCGTTTCCAGCTTGATGGCCAGCCATCGGCTTTCCGGCAGATCCAAAATGCCGCTTGCCGTCTCTTGGTCTAGCTGAAGATCGGCCAGGCTGGTAACTTCCTCCAAGATTTGATCGCGCGCGGTTGGATTCTCCTGCAGTTCCACTCTATCCGAATCGATGACTGCGACCACGGCCAGAAGCTTGCTCAGTTGCTGGCGTGCAACCTGACTGTCGGGCGGATCGTAGTAGTTAGGGACTGCGTTGGCAGCTTCCTGCCTCGCTTGCTCAGTCAGCACTTCGCTGGCATAGGAGTAGTCGTACGGGGCAAGTATCTCACCAGGGGAGACATCCTCGACCGCTAATACTATGCTGCTGGCTTCTTGCGAGAGGGGTAAGTTGATGGCAACGATCGTGCCCAGAACACCAACCGCAAAGATCAGCCACAGCCTGGCGGTCCTCCAGATGCTGCGCATTCGATGACGGGACGGGGGCTTGGATGCGTTAGCTGCACTCATGGAAATGCCTAGTCGCCCGTTAGCAATCCGCGCACGGTCTCGCTGACGGTTTTGCCGTCGGCGCGGCCCTGCACCTTAGGCATGAGCACCTTCATTACCTTTCCCATTTCCTGCACACTGGTTGCTCCGATTTCCGAGATGGCCTCCCGGGCAAGGTTTTGAAGCTCTTCCGCGGTGAAAGGCTCGGGAAGATAGCCCTGCAACACGGCGAGTTCGCTCTCCAGGGGGGCGATGAGGTCCTCGCGTTCAGCGAGCTTGGCTCCTTCGATCCCCTCGTTCCGCATCTTGCTTTCCTTCTGCAACACGGCGATCAGCTCGGGTTCATCCAAGGTATCGAGCTTCTCGACCTCAGCCAGTTTGACGGCTGTCAGCACCATGCGCAAGGTGCGCTTGCGCACGTCGTCACTCGCACGAATGGCGGCTTGGAGATCCGCTTGCAGTGCTTCTTGGGTCAACATGGCTGCATTATAACGGTCAGAGGGCCATATGGAAAGTGATCATCTCCTAGGGCATTTTGTACTAGTACTCGATCACGATTGCGGGGGGATGAGCATTTCACGCCAATTCTAGAAGCGAGACTATTGCCTACGAGATCCTGACGCGCCGGAGCATATTATTCGAAGACGCGTTCTCAAAGGGCGGGCAAGATCTATACCTGTTGTGTCAGCGGAGAATAGGGTGATCGAGATATCGCAGGTTGTAGAGGGTATTGTGATTGCTTGGCTATCATGCTTCGTGCGTGAGGGTTCCTAGCAGCACATCCCCTTCCACACTCCGAGGAACAACGGTGCAAATCTGATTCCAAAGATTCTCCGGCGCAGCGGCTCTCACGCGCAAGTAGTTATCGCTGAGCCCGACGAGATTCCAATCTCCCCGGTCAGTACGCATCGCGCTTTCCCATAAAATCTCCAGGGTTTGGCCAAGGAAGCGATCAAGGAACGCCCGGCGGCTCTGTGCGATTGCTTGGCGGAGCATCAGGCTTCGCTGACGAGCGAGCGTGCTTGCCACTTGATTGGGAAGGCGAGTGGCCGCGGTGGAGGGCCGCGGGGAGTAGGTGAACACGTGAGCACCCGAGAAAGCCATCTCGTTGATGAAATCCAGGCTCTGCTGAAACTCTTCCTCGGTTTCACCCGGGAAACCGGCGATCAGGTCCGTGGTGACAGCTAGGCCCGGAATCCTTGCCCGAGCATCACGCACAAGCTTTGCATAGGATCCGGGCGTGATGGGACGGCCCATGCGGCGCAGGGTCGCGGCACAACCGGATTGAAGCGGCAGGTGCAGGTGGCGGCATAGGCGCTGATCCTGCCACATCTCGAAGAAGTGCTTTGGAAGTGCCCAGGGCTCCAAGGATGAAAGGCGAACGCGCGAGACGCTGGTTCGCGATAGGATCGCCTGCACAAGGGTGGTTAGATTCTGCTGGTCTGCTAGATCGCTTCCGTAGGCGCTCAATTGCACTCCGGATAGGACGATTTCGCGCGCGCCGCTCGCCACCGCGCGAGTGACTTCGTCAACGACGCTGCCGGGTGGCATGCTGCGAGCCTCCCCGCGTGCGATCGTCGTGAGACAGAATGTGCACCGATTGTCGCAGCCATCCTGGGCCTTGATGAAGGCCCGTGTCCGCATCCGCTTTCCGGGAACTGGTAGGCGTTCGAGTGGTTCTAGATCGAAGCTTCTCGCTGGCAGCCCCAGTAGATCGGGCACAAGGTGATCTTTTGATGGATTGGGGATCACGTGGATTACCCCCGGAAGCTCGGCAGCCTCTTTGGGCTCCACACTGCTCCAGCATCCGGTGAGGACGATCTTGGCGTTGGGATTGCGTCGATGGGCTCGCCGAACGTGGGCGCGAGAATCAGCTGCCGCCGCTGCGGTTACGCTGCAGGAGTTGATCACCACCAGTTCACTGGCTTCCGGAGTTGGGACCAGCTCGTGGCCGGCCTGCCGGAACTGCCACGCCATGTGTTCGATTTCGCTCTGGTTGAGCCGACAACCGATGCTGTCCAAGAAGACTTTCATCTCATGACCATTGTTGGAGCGCAGTTCGCGACATTGCAGCATAGCAGGCTTGGTTTTGTGTGGGTGGGAAGCAGATCATCAAGGAAGTATCAATGGGACCTAGGGATTAACGACCGAGAAGTTGTCAAAGAAGATGTCGGTTCCCGGTGCATCATATGTACCCGCGATCAATCCCACGTCGCCGCGTTGCCATTCTGCAGCAACTGCCTGCGCAACCAGGGTGTCGTTCACATAAAGCCGGAGGTCGTAGCCGATGCATTCGGCACGCATTAGATTGGTGGCGTTTCCCTGCAGCACGGCCGTCGATGGCAGCATGGAATCACCGCTCGCCAGAACGCGCCGCCCGTCCTTGCTGATCCCGATGCCGGTATAGCCATCGCTGGAGATCAGGAAGAAGTAGAAATTGCGGGGGTCTTGATAGCGGCAGATGATCCCGAAGATGTTGTCGTCAGGTCCACCATGCTTTGTGGCATCGACGTTGATGCGAATATCGCCGAAGTCAAGCCGTGGATTGGCCCAGGCATCGGTGTTCGATGCGAATACAGCGATCCGATACACTCCTTCGAAATAGTCGGAGAGATAGATTTCATCCTGGTAGTGGTCCCAGCCACTTACGGAGCGGGCAAAATCGTCCTGAAATAGGACGGCGCCTGGCTCGCTGGGCATTGCGAATAGCCCACAGGCTGAGGTATAGGAAGCGAAACAGAGGAGCAAGATTGTAATTCGCACAGTGCGCCTGATTGTATCTGTCATGCTTCTCCTCGATGCAATCACCTAATCCGGGGTGCATTCTAGCATAATCGTGCGCCAGGACTCCATGCGAGAGATGGGTCTAGAGCACGTCTTAGGGGCCAATGAAATCCAGCGTGAGCTGAGCCATGGCTGCAATAGGCCCACCGCTGTCCAACAGCACCGCCATCTGCAACGCAGCACGCGCGCGGGAGACTTGTTCCTGTGCCAATCTTAGCAATCCGAGATGATACTGCGTCAATGCCAGGGATGGATCGAGCTGTACGGAGCTGCTAAGCAGCCGTTCGGCCATCGGGAAGTTGCCAAGCAAGTAATAGCCGTATCCCAGTGCATCCAATCCCTCCGCGTTGCGTGGCTTCAGCGCAATGGCATTGCGCGCCGCAGGCAGCGCGATGGACCGCACACCTATCTCCTTGGATAGCGCATACTGAGCCAGTAGGAGCCAGAAGTCAGGATTGTATGGAACCAGCTCCGCTGCGTCGCGATATGCCGACATGGCTTTGTCGACTTCTCCGCTAGCATCGAATGCAGCACCGAGCTGTGCAAGGATTGCCGGATTGCTGGCGTCAAGATCAGTTGCGGCAATCAGCTCACGCAACGCTTCCTCGGTTTCTCCAATGTCCACGTAATGCATGCCAAGGAGTATATGAGGCAGCATTGCATCCGGAGCGGTTTCGATCGCCAAGAGGAGATCGGGAAGCCCATCCTCACCGAGCTCGAACAATACCAATCCCAAGAATGCGCGAGCATCAACGAAATCCGGATCAGCGAGCAGCGCACTGCGGAAGGCGTATTCTGCAAGTTCCCATTTATCATGCCGTAGAAGCGCTTGCCCCACGAGCGCAAGCTGGTAGGCCGGGGATTCTGACTCGAAGCCCACTTCGATGCTGTTGATCAAGTCTTGAACGAGAGGATGCGCTGCGCGTGCATGCTGCTTCGCCAAATCCAGGAATTCACCCGCGGCGGTCGGTGTTCTGGTGGCAGCGAGAAGTCCTAGGTGAACGAGCGCGTCGACATCTTCAGGTAGAAGAGTCACCAGGTCGCCGAAGGCGGCGTATGCCTCGTCTGCCTTGCCTAAATCCAAATAGGTGTGTGCCAGACTTCTGAGGATTTCTTCCGGAAGCGGAAGGTCCTGACCGGCGTTTTCCCAGGAGATTGTGGCGCCTTGCAGATCTCCTAAGGCCAGCAGGGCTTCCCCCCGCAGTTTCTGCAGAGTCGCATCATCCGCCGAGAGCTCTTTGGCGGCGTCAAGGTGCGACAATGCGCTTTCGGCATCGCCAGCGAGAAGATAGGATTGTGCGGCATGAAAATGCAGGCTGGCGTTGCTGGGTTCTAGTTTCAGCGCTGCCTCGAACTCGGTCGCAGCGTCCATTGGCCGACCATCAGCAAGCGCTTGGGCGGCATCAACTACAGACAATACGAGAGCCCTCGGTGTCGGTGTTGGGTTCAACGCAAGTAAGCTGGCAAACGCGAGGAAGAGTGCTATCCAGCGGTATCGCAGCTTCGGCAGCATCGCATATCCCTCATGCAGGATAAGAGTAATTATAGCTGAACCGGCTGGTCGTTTCATGCTTCGGGTTGTCTGAGGAGAAGGGAGCGGCTATAATCAGAGCTTGGATTTCACAGGAACTGGGCGCAGCGGTGTGTGGATCAGCATCCAATGGGAACAGCTCACCGGTTTCTGGATCGTGGCCTTATTGCGCTCAATATTCGCCAAAGCAAGGAGACGGCGCCGTGCATGCACGTGGCCCGGGAGAGGCTGCTATTTACTCCGAGACATACGACTCAAAAGCAGCCAACTTCTCCAGGGTCGTGAGTAGCGCTTCGGCGCTGTTTGCGTGCACGATGAGCAGGTTTGGAGCCTTGGACAACTCGGGAATCGCGACGAGTACCATCTAGCTTGGACTGGCAGCGATCTCGATGCCCTAAGGTCCGTCCGGATAAGATTGGCAAATCCCTATCAAGGGGAATTCAAATCGCTAGGACCTCCATAGGGAACGATATTTCGGGAGGCGATAGGAAAAGGAGGATTCGTTGAACATCGTAGTCTGTGTCAAGCAGACAGTTGACACCGCAGCCACCGTGACGGTTTCGGATGGCGAGATCTCGTGGGGCGACGCGCCGTTGGTGCTCAACCCGTGGGATGAATACGCGGTTGAACAGGCGTTGCTCAGCAAGGAGGCTCACGGCGGAAAGGTGACCGCCATCAGCCTCGGCCCAGAGGGAGCCAAGGATGCGCTCAAACAAGCGCTAGCCATGGGTTGTGATGAAGCCATTCTGATCAAAGATGCGGCCTTCGATGATGCGGATTCGTTGGTGGTCTCCAAGGCTCTGGCGGCAAGTATCACCAAATTGGGTGAGATCGATCTGGCTTTCTTTGGCCGCCAGGCGGTCGACAGCGATACTGGCGTGACCTTCGCCCAAGTGGCGCGGAGGCTGGGATGGCCCGCGCTCAGTTTGGCGTCAAAGGTGGAGGAACTCGATCCAGGAGCTCAGACCATCGCCGTCGAACGCATGTTGGAAGGATCACGGCAGCGACTGCGGAGCAAGCTCCCCGTGGTGGTCAGCGTGGTCAAGGAGATCAATGAACCGCGCTACCCCTCGTTTATGGGCATTCGGAAGGCATCGCGCGCTGAGATCCCAGAATGGTCTGCGGGCGATATTGGACTAGCAGAAGTGCCGAAGGCGGCGCTGAGTTGGCCGAAGGTATTCGCACCCCCGAAGATCGAGACGGAATGCGAATTCATCGAGGGCGAGGCGGCCGAAGAGATCGCAACCAAATTGGCTGACCGCCTGCTCGAAGAGAAGGTGATCTGATGAGCAACAAAGTGCATGTTTACATTGATCACTTTCAAGGCCAGTCCTCACCAGCTTCATGGGAGGCACTCGGAGTTGCCAGAGATATCGTCAAGACTCTGGGTGGTGGAGTGACCGCAGTCGTGCTCGGCGATAAGGTCGAAGCGCTGGCCCAGCAAGCCATTGAGCACGGGGCGGACGAAGTGCTGCTGGCAGAGCATGCCGGCCTGAAGGACTACATCGCCGAGGCCCATGCCAGTGTGCTGTCCAAGCTTGTCAGCGATGCGGGAGCAGAAGTGCTCTTGCTGCCAACCACGGATAGAACCCGCGAGCTGGCGGGGATGGTCGCCGTGGACCTGGAGACCGGCGTGACGCCCGATGTCGTTGAGTTTGAGGTCAAGGATGGCGCGCTGGTAGCCACTAGGCCGATCTATGCCGGCAAACTCATGACCACCGAGACATGCGCCACCGCACCGCACGTGGTGGCGCTGCGCGGGCGACT
>DAOVIK010000103.1 GCA_030673735.1 Anaerolineae bacterium | reverse complement strand
GATGGACGGATCATCAAGGACGGCGAAGTCAATGAGGTGGCTTCCTACTACCAGTCGACGCTGTATTCGGCGACCGATGATGTTTCTGACTTGAGCGATGTGGAACGTTACGGCTCTGGCAAAGCCAGGTTCACTGCCGTGGGCCTCTCGTATCAGGATGAGAATGGTGTACCGCTCTCCGTGATGCGAACTGGCAAAGATCTGATGATCGATTTGAGGATTAAAGCGACATCGGAGGTGCGAGATGCCAATGTGGCGCTGATCCTCTATGACGCCACGGGCTACCGCCTGGTCGATGCCAACACGGCGCTGCAGGGAGCTTTCCTGAGTCTCAAGCCTGGTGAAGAAGCATCCGTCCACTTCCATCTCAAGAACATGCTCCTGAAGCCTGGCAGCTACTTGCTGGGGCTCTGGCTAGGAAAGGGAGGCTCGGCGGGTGAGGATATCGACGGCATAACCTACGTCACATCCATCAAGGTTGAGCCCGATCCAGATGCAATCGTGCACTGGCAGGTGTTTCCCGGAGCTTACCAGTGTCAATTCTCACATCAGATCGCGGTCGGAGAAAAACCAACCAAATGAGCCTGAGAAGACTGAAGCAATTGATCATGTACCCGTTCAATCTGAGGAAGAGGAAAAGCAGCTTGGAAGACCGCGTGGCGACTCTGGAATACCGGTCCTTCAATCGCCGGTTCTATGCCATTTACCAGATTGCCGAATACCTGATTTCTGCCCAGGTGCCAGGCGACTATGCGGAATTCGGCGTGTATCAAGGGACCACGTTTGCCCATGCCTACAAGATGATCGCGCCTTACTTTGAGGACATGAAGTTCGTGGCTTTCGACTCTTTTGAAGGGCTTCCCAAGCCGGACGGCGTTGATGCCGTGAACGGGTACACGAGCAACTTCCACGAGCAGGAGTTTTCCTGCAGCGAGGAAGTGTTCCTCGAGAACATGAGAATTGCAGGCGTGGATCTTGCCAGAGTGCTGACCGTCAAGGGATGGTTTGACGAAACTCTGCTGCCCGCAGATACAAGCAAGCATGGCCTTGTGAAGGTTGCCGCGGCTTGGATTGACTGCGATCTCTACAAGTCGACCGTGCCGGTTCTTAAATTCCTCACCTCCCGTCTCTCGACAGGCTCGGTGATTGCGTTCGATGATTGGCGGTGCTTCCGGAATCAGCCGGAATCTGGCCAGCAGAGAGCCGTGGGGGAGTGGCTGGCGGAAAATCCAGAGATCGAACTGCGCGAATTGCTCTCGTTTGGCTGGCATGGCATTGTATTCACGATCGTTCTCCAAGGCTAAGGTGCCATTGATGATAAATCATGAGCTGATCGGACGTGTCTGTCCAATATGCGGGAACGCACTCATAGAAAGTGGACGAAGCTATTCGGTTGATGAGCTTTTTGCACTGTGGTTATCGATGCACAAGTTCTCACAAGCTATTATCGATGAGCATCGCGCGGCAAGCTCTCACACACAGCTCTATTCGTGTAAGAGCTGTCGGCTTGGCATATACTTGCCTCCGGTAATCGGAACGCCAAGCTTCTATGAAGAGCTGCATTCGGACACCGATCTGGGCTACTACGTCGAAGATAAATGGGATTTCCAGGAAGCGGAGAAGGATATCCAATCCGATTGGGCAATCCTGGAAGTAGGCTGTGGCCTTGGAGCATTCCTGGAGAGAGCCAAGCCCATCGCTAGGCATGCCATTGGCGTCGAAGCCAATCCAGCAGCCATCAGAAAGGTGGAGGAAAAAGGCCTGGTTGTGTTCCGGCCGGGCGAAGTGGATAGCGAAATGCGGGGACAGTTTGATGCAGTATTCTCTTTTCATGTGCTTGAGCACGTTCAAGACCCTATTGCCTTCATTCGAGATCTGTCTTCCTGGGCTAAGCCCGGTGGGATAATTGGTATCTCCGTGCCAAATCAAGATGGGCCAATCAAATACATCGATCCTTGCATAATGAACATGCCTCCCCACCACGCAACGCAATGGCGTCGAAAGACTTTCGAAATTATGGCCGAGAGGCTGGGCTTCAGAATCGAGCGAGTCGCTTACGAACCCCTAATCCCTCGCGATAGCTACTACTATTCCCGCCATTTCGTAAATAGCATTTTCCAAGCTGACTCGGCTTTTCATCGTGTGCTCCGGAAAGGGACTGCTTCTTTCATAGGCAAAGTGCTAAGTCTGATGTTTCGATTGGCGGATTTGATGGGTCGCAACTCTATTGGAGCCATTCGAGGCCAATCTCTCTATGTTGTCCTCTCAAAGCCGGGAAATCCATGATTGGTGGCCCAATCAGAAATGCCTGAGGAGAATTCTCTTTCCTGACACCAGGACAGCTTGATGCATATTGCGATATTGGCAATTGCCCGAAGGCGTCCGGTGAATGGAATGGAAGAACACTGGGCTCGGGTCGCATTCTAATGAGGCAAAGCTAGATGTGTGGCATCTGTGGTGTGTGGGGGAATGCGGGCCAAGAAGCTGTTGAGGCCATGATCTCAACGATGCACCACCGTGGTCCCGACGATCAAGGCGTGTACGTAGCACATGCGGCCGCAATTGGCATGACCCGCTTGAGCATTCTTGATCTGACCTCCGCGGCGCACCAGCCGATGTCCAACCCTGAAGGCACAGTGTGGATCGTCTTCAACGGCGAGGCGTACAACTATCAGAGCGAGCGGCAGCCATTGGAAAGCAGGGGCTACACGTTCTCTTCGCGATCAGACACGGAAGTCGTCCTGCGGATGTATGAGCATTACGGGGATGATTTCCTGACCCGCATACGAGGTATGTTCGCCCTGGCGATTTATGATCTGCGCGAAGATGAGCGTCTGCTACTGGCACGCGACCAATTCGGCATCAAGCCGCTTCTCTACGCCGAATCTGACGGTCGTGTGGTTTTCGCCTCCGAAGTGAAGGCATTGCTTGCGAGCGGATTGGTCCAGGGGCAGGTGGATCCCATCGCGCTGCGGCAGTTGCTGACATTCGGCTCCGTCCTGCAACCGCGCACGACTCTGCAGGGCGTGAAGATGCTTCCGCCTGCTCACCGCATGATCCTTGAGAAGGGTCGCGTTCTCATCGAGCGCTACTGGCATCTCGAGTCTGATCGGCGGGATGGCCTGCGCGCGAGCTCCTATGAATCCCAGAAGGAGGAGATGGCACGGGTTCTCGAGGAGGCGGTCCGCCTCCAAATGGCCAGCGATGTGCCTCTGGGCGCCTTCCTCAGTGGCGGGATCGATTCGTCGGTGCTGGTGGCTATGATGGCGAAGGCGGTCGGCCATCGGTTGAAGACGTTCTCTGTAGGTTTTGAGACCGAGGGCGCCGACATTGATGAAAGTGAGGATGCCAGAAGGACAGCCAGCTACCTGAAGACGGACCATACACACGTCGTGGTAACGGGAACACAGGTCCGTGACCGGATCATAGGGATCGCACGAGGATTGGATCAGCCATCGGTGGATGGCGTGAATGCCTATTTTGTATCAATGGCCGCCAGTCAGGGTGTGAAGGTTGCGATTTCGGGCACCGGTGGAGATGAGTTGTTCGCAGGCTATCCTTGGTTCATCGCCATGATGGCCGAAGAGCAGAAAGCCAGGCGTGCCCGCTTGCGGACGGCAGGATTATCGATCGCGGCCGCGGCAGCGAGATCACCCATCCTCGACGGCTTGACGCAGGTGCGAGGCAGAGGCAGGCTTTATCGAGCTAGAACGAGCGCAGGATTTGTGGCCAGATATGCATTGAACTATCAGATATTCAATCCCCTGCTCACGGTAGAGATGATCTCTCCGGATTTGAGGAGCAAGGCGCAAGCCGGAAGAGCGGAAGCGCTGGATCTGGCCGCAACGGATGAGCTCAGGAGGGGGACGGTTATCGAGCGGGTCACTGGCCTGTGCCTGCGAGGGTACACGAACAACCAACTGCTGCGCGACACGGATGCCGTTGCTTCTGCGAATTCGATCGAGGTCCGGCTGCCGTATCTTGATCCGTTGGTTGTCGATACTGCGCTTTCGCTGCCGGATGTGGCCAAGGTATCCAATACGTCCGATCCGCACGTGGATCACCAAGCCACATACCGTGAGATGGGTTCAAAGCGCATTCTGATCGACCTGGCGCGTCCACTGCTGCCCAAGGATTTCGATCTTCAGCCCAAGCGCGGTTTCATGATGCCCTTCGATGCATGGCTGAGGGGACCGCTGAATGACGTTTTCATGGACACGCTCTCGGAGCCATCCACGCGAAGCAGAGGTCTGCTGAATGAGCAGGCAGTGTCGAAGATCCGAGATGATTTCTTGGGAGGACATGGGGGTTGGGCACAGCCGTGGCTGCTCATGATGTTTGAACTTTGGTGCCGCAACGTGCTTGATGCTTCCCAGCCAAACTCGCAGCTCGGATAGATGAATGACGAAATCCTTTGACGTAGATCCATTTCCAGGACGGCCCAAGATCCTCTTCATCACTCTCGCACAGAGCTCGCATACAAGATCCTGGGTCGATCTGCTTGAGAACTCCGGATTCAACGTCCGGCTCTTCGGGCTGCGCGTGCCTGGCGGCGTTCCGGCTGAGGATTGGCCGGTTAAAACGTACGTGACGGCATACCATGAGGGGGCGCTTGATCCTGCCTCGAGACGAAGTCTCTTTGCTTCTAGGGCAAGCGTCCGCCTTCACAATTTCCTGGGCAAGGTTCTGCGCAAGCTGGGGTTTGGTGCTCGTCTCGCAATGGCGTTCGAACGTCAAAACAGGCCTTTCCGGTCGGCTCGGCAACGCCGACCGAGCGCCTTTCTAGCCTTGGACGATAAGGCGCCTGAGGAGTTCTGGCTGGCACAGGTCATACGCAACTGGCAGCCCGATGTCATTCACACGATGGGATTGGATCCGGCGGGATACTTCTATCATCGGGTGCGCGATAGGTTTGGGCTGGGAGGAATAGGGAAGTGGGTATTACAGCTTCGAGGGGGATCTGATCTGACCCTGAATAGGCTGAATCCAGAGTTATCGGCAGGCATTGCCGCCGCGCTGCGAGATTGTGATCAGCTCGTCAGTGATAATGAGGTGAACTACAGCTACGCCTCGGATCTGGGGATGAGCAAGGATCAGATCGCTGACTTGGGAACCGTGCCTGGAACGGGCGGAGTGGATGTTGCGGGATTGTCGAAATCCTGGCAAGGTCCTCCTTCGGAGAGGCGCATCATCCTATGGCCCAAGGCCTACGATTCTCCTTGGTCGAAAGCCCTTCCGGTCTTCGAGGCGCTCAAGATGGTCTGGGATCAGATTGAGCCCTGCGAGATCTATATGCTGGTCATGACGGTTCCGGGCACGCGAATGTGGTATTGGTCGCTTCCGGAACAGATACGGAGTCATTGCCACGTTGAGAACCGGATTCCGCGCCAGAAACTCATGGAGCTTCTGGTGCAGGCCAGAGTGATGCTGGCTCCATCGTTGGTCGATGGCATACCCAATAGCATGCTGGAGGCGATGGCGGCGGGAGCATTTCCGATCGTATCGCCGCTTGATACGATCGCCGGCGTTGTCAAACATGAGGATAATGTGCTCTTCGCCCGCAATCTCTATCCGGACGAAATCGCGCAGGCCCTTGTCCGTGCCATGACAGATGATAGTCTGGTGGACCAGGCTGCTGAGCGCAACCTGGAGTTGGTGGGCGAGATTGCAGATCGGTCAAAGATAGCACCCCGGGTTATCAATTACTATGAATCGCTGGTGAGGAGCGGCTGACCGGTTCTTATGCCTGGCATGAAGCTGGCTCTCGTTTCCCACGTCCTGCCGCCGTCTTGGTCTGGCCAAGCCATGGCGTTGCAGCGGATATATTCGGAAGCCGAACCGGATCGCTATTGCCTGATCTCGCGCCAAAGCTATGTCGTGCAAGATCCAATGTTCGGGGAGGCGTTGAGGTTGCCGGGCAAGTACTATAGCCTACCGCCCGAGACGCAACTGCCGACAGGGCAGCGCTTCGGGATCGGGAGAGCAACGGCAGCGCTGAATCCTTGGATCCAGACCTTCTTGAGGGCGCGCACCATCTCATTAATCCTCAGGCGCGAAAAGTGCAATGCCGTGGTTGCCTGCAGCGGAGACCTGGCTGATCCGCCGGCCGCATATCGGGCAAGCCGCCGGGTTGGCATTCCCTTCTACCTGCATGCGTTCGATGATTATTCGTTTCAGTGGGCTGTGCCACGCAGGCGTGCCTTCGCACGGCGCGCGGAGCGGATCATCATGAAGGGCGCAGCGGGGGTTATTGTCCCCAACGAGTTTTTGGGCGAGGCCTAT
>DAOVIK010000240.1 GCA_030673735.1 Anaerolineae bacterium | reverse complement strand
TCTCTCACCACTGCCGTGAGACTGATTGAACCGGGGCTCGTTCGCGTGGAGCGGCTACGCGGTTTGGGCCTGGCATCTCATCATCCTCTGAGCAGCCAACTTGCCAACGAGATGAGCGCTGCAGGCTTGAACCCAATCCTCTACGACGATGTGCAGCGCATGAAGTGGTCCAAGGCGCTGACGAACATTATCTCCAATGCCACCTCCGCCATCCTGGGATGGGTTCCCTCCCTGGTTTTCAGCCACAAGGGACTCTACCGTCTCGAGATCGAGGCAATGCGCGAGACGGTGCGTGTGATGCGTGCGCTGGGCCTGGTAGTGCAGGATCTTCCTGGCGTTCCGGTCCGGCTGCTCGCGAGCGCGGTATTCTTGCCTCCCGCAGTGACCATGCCTATCTTCAAGAGGGCGGCGATCTCTGGCCGTGGAGACAAGCTGCCGTCGTTCTGCTACGACGTCGGCCGGGGCAAGTCGGAAGCGCCCTGGCTTAACGGAGCGATTGCTATCGAAGGCAGGCGAGTGGGGATCCGCACTCCTGCCAACGATGTTCTGTACGAGGTACTAATGGGCCTCGTGGAAGATCGCCTGGAATCGGCTACATTTCATGGGCATCCCGAGTTACTGCTGTCCAAGGCTCAAGCCGCAGGAGTCCCAGGCATTCGAGGGTATAATCACCCCCGCAAGCTGGAAAAGCCAGCCTGACTGGCCGGCAATCAGAAGGAGAACGCATGGGTTTCGAGGATAAGATCGCAGTCGTCACTGGCGGATCCCGCGGCATCGGACGTGCAATAGCGTTGGAATTGGGAAGCCAGGGAGCATGCGTGGTTGTCAACTACAATCGCGCCGCTGACGCCGCAGAGGAGGTTGGCAAGGCGATCCAGGAAGCTGGCGGTCAATCTGCCGTCTTTCAAGCCGACGTGAGCGACTTCTCTCAATGCGAGGCTTTGATCAAGTTTGCTATCCAGCACTTCGGCGATTTGCACATCCTGGTCAATAATGCCGGCATCACCCGCGATGGCTTGATCATGACCATGAAGGAAGCGGATTGGGATGCGGTGATCGACACCAATCTCAAGTCGACTTTCGCTTGTTCGAAGGTCGCCGTGCGGCACATGATGCGCAAGCGTTATGGGCGCATCATCAACATCACTTCAGTCGCCGGGTTGATCGGAAACGCCGGACAGACGAACTACTCAGCTTCCAAGGCAGGCCAGATCGGCTTCACCAAGGCGTTGGCACGCGAGGTCGCCCCGCGCAAGGTCACGGTCAACGCCGTTGCCGCAGGTGTCTTTGAGACCGAGATATGGGAGGGCGTTCCGGACGACATCCGCGAAAGCCTGGCAGGGCTTGTCCCGCTCGGGCGCAGTGGCGATCCGGCGGAGTTGGCGAAGGTGGTAGCCTTTATAGCCTCTGATGATGCGGCCTACATAACGGGTCATGTGCTTACCGTTGATGGCGGCATAAGCATGCACTAGGAGCGACGGATATGGATTCAACGGAAGGACACTCCGAACGAGCCCCTGGCACGACCACCATTGCGCCGGGTGTGCTGGTGACAATTGCCCGCCTGACCGCGCTCAGAGTTCCCGGCGTTGTGCGTTTGGCCAACCTTCCGGGAGGTGTTAACCGGCTGTTCCGGCGTGGTTCGGGCGAGGGCGTCCGCATCGAGGTGGAAGAGAACACCGTGTCGGTAGATCTCTATGTGGAGCTATCGCGCGATATTAATGTGCGCGAGGTTTGCGCCCAGCTCCAATCAGAGGTTACCCGAGCAATCCATGATATGGTTGCCATGGACGTTGAGCGCGTCGATGTTCACGTGATGGACATATCGTATGACGATCCCGTGGAATAGCATCCGGTAGGAATTCATGAAACATGAGCGGCGCCGGGCCCGAAGCTTGGCGCTACAAGTCCTTTACGAAATCGATAGTGTCGGACACCCGCCCCAGGAAGTTCTGGCTCGCCACCTGAGTGAGAATGGGGAGTTGAGCCGCGATGCGCAGGAGTTCCTGCAGCGTGTCGTCATGGGTACGCTCGAAACTACGCCGCGGATGGACATTCTGATCGCGGAATGTGCCCCCGAGTGGCCTGTTGAGCAGTTGGCAGTTATCGACCGCAACATCCTGCGCCTAGCCCTCTGGGAATTCGTCGCCTCGAACGAAACGCCTCTCAAGGTCGCTATCAACGAAGCCGTTGAGCTTGCCAAGGCTTTCGGATCGGATAGCTCCCCTCGCTTTGTGAATGGTGTGCTTGGTACACTCGCCGAGCGCGAGGCTGAAATTCGTCGCCAAATGCAATCGGAGGATTGAGAGAGTGGAATGAACTTCCTCGGCGTTGGCCCCCTCGAATTGATCTTCATCCTGCTCATTGCCATAATCGTCGTTGGCCCGCGCGACCTAAGCAAGACCGCTCGCACGCTTGGCCGCTACATCAACCGCATCTACAAATCTGAAGCCTGGCGAACACTCACAGACGCTTCCCGCACCTTGCGCTCGCTCCCTAACCGTTTGGCGAGGGAGGCTGCGATTGAAGAACTCGATGAGGTTGGCCAAAGCTTGCAGCAAGCCAAGCGAGACATGGAGGAAGAGGTCTCCAGCCTCGAAAAGGGGATGAAGGCCTGGACAACTCCCTCGGAAACAGCAGCTCATGAGGAGAAGGAACCTGAGCAAACTCCGGGGAAGCAATCCGAAACAGGCAACGAGTAGCCATGCGAATACGAGCATTCCTTCGCCGCATTATCACCGCACCAGTACGCCTGATAACCTGGCCTTTCAGAGCGCTGCGCAGATTCCTGGATTACGAGCCGGAAGATTCCTCGGCCTCGGATGTGCTTTCCCGCACTCTACAGGATCCTTCTGCATTGCTGGAGCACATAGTCGCATTCCGAGGCCACCTAATACGATCAGTGATCGCCTTCATGGTCACCACCAGCGCCAGCTTCGCTTTCGCTAACCGCATCCTCGAATGGCTTGCCATCCCCGTTGGCGGGATCGATCGACTTCAAGCCATCGAAGTAACTGAATCTGTAGCCGCATTCATGCGCGTATCGCTGCTGAGCGGTTTCGTGATCGCCTTCCCTTACATTTGGTGGGAGCTCTTCAGGTTCATCAACCCCGGCCTCAAGCGACGTGAACGAGTTTTCTTGCTCGCCGTCTTACCTTTTGCGGCGCTGCTATTCCTGGCCGGCTTGGCATTTGCGTTCTTCATCATGCTCCCCGCAGCGCTCGATTTCCTACTGGATTTCATGGGCATCGCCACGGTGCCCCGTGTTTCGAGCTACATTCGCTTCGTGACGGGGTTGATGTTTTGGATTGGGATTTCCTTCCAATTCCCGCTAATTATCTACACCCTTGCCGGGATCGGATTCGTTCGGGCCCGCACTCTCTGGGAAGGATGGCGCATTGCCATT
>DAOVIK010000408.1 GCA_030673735.1 Anaerolineae bacterium | reverse complement strand
GAGGTTGTTCAAGCCTGCCAAGAACGACGAGGCCCCGTCAATCGTTCTCGGATCCTCACCGCTCATGCTACCACAAGGCGTACGAAAACCAACTCCAGCCATAGCGCTTCATCATGTTTCAATGCGATCAGACAATCTAACCATTCAGCCTTCGAGATCGCCATAGGACGCCACTCCCGTCAATAACCATAGAAGGCGGCATGTTCTGCCGCCTTGCGATCTTTCCCTGGTTGCCATTCCATCTTCGGGATTTCAAGATTGCTCGGGGTTCAGTTGGCTTGGCCCTTCTCGCAATACAACTCGGGATCCAGAACCTAGGACTTTCTCTTGAATCCTAAGCGTCTCCCGAGACGCTTTGCGAAGGTGAAATGCGCCCGGATTTCTGGAAGCGCTTGCTCTGTTGCTTTCTCCCCCAGTGCCACCACCTCCGCTGTCGGATTCTCATCCAGCAGATTGATGTGATGCACATCCGGCCGGATGATTACATCGGGCTTATCGATCCCCAAACGAAGCTCGGTAAAGTAGCGAGACGTGATCTCCCAGGAACGCACGAAAACTTGCAATGCCTGAGCTTGTTTCAACCGGCTTACGATACTGATCACGGGCAATTGCTCCAACACTCCCGATTCGGTATCCATCGACCAATCTTCTTCGGCAGGAGAGAGTACCACTGCCACCGAGAGCGAATTTCGCAGAGCCTTGGCAGGCGCCACAGGAACGGGATTGACCATGCCTCCATCCACCAAACGATGGCTGTTGAGACTTCGGGGAGGGAAGATGCCCGGAAGCGAAATCGTGGCCAGGACAGCATCGACAACATTCCCCTCCTGCAGTACCACTTCCTTCCCCGTTTCAAGGTCTGCGGTGGCCACAGCAAAGGGAATGGCAAGATCATCGAACGTGATTGCGCCGAGATTGGATCGCAGCCAATCCTCGATGGCGTGGATCCCAAGCAGACCGGCACCCTGAGGGCGCAGACGCAGGAGATCCATCTCTCGTGCGTCTTCAAGGAGGGTCTGAATATCCAAAGGAGAGTGGCCGGCAAGATAGAAAGCCCCGATAAAGCCGCCCATGCTTGTGCCGGCGATGGCGCGGATCTTGATCCCCTCACGTTCCAGCACGCGCAGCACGCCAATGTGCGCTATGCCTCTCATTCCTCCTCCCCCCAGTGCCAACGTGATATCCATATCCCCTATCCTGGAGTTTTCAAGATGCCCAGCAATACCGCATTCGACGCCGGATTATCTATCGATTGCGGCGAATGCATCTACTATACATTGTGCGTCTACTAGGGGGTCTTCATCGAAAGGCAATTCATGCGAAGGCGTCACATGCACGGTCAGCCGCTTGGCCGCATTTCGAATCTCCTCGTCGATGTTCGTTTGCTGCTGGAGCCAATGCAGGAGGGATAGGACGTTGCTCGCTGGTGCGGCTCCAGTTCGGCTTGCGAAGTAGGCTCCGATTGCCCACCCCGCGGCCCGCCTGGCACACACACGTGCTCTGCCCTTATTGCCATCGCGGCGAGCTTCATGCGCTCGGGCCAGCTCGCGCGCTGCTCGTTCTGCAACCGACTTCTGATCCACGCCGATCATGCTACCACAAAGCCTGTTAAAGCCATCGCCGCGGCTCGGGAGTTATCCAAGACCGCGGCTAGGCATCCGTACCAATTGCTGCAAACCTACTTACTTACCAGTTTCTCCCCTGTTCTACTCCAACGTGAACCGCGCCTTACACCTTACGGTGGTTGGGAAATTCCATTACATCCTCAAATAGACCTGCGGCTTAGCCCAGATTGGCTTTCCTAATCATCGCCGCCCTGGTCGTCATCGTCATCATCGTCGTCGCCGCCCTGGCCGCCGCCCTGGTCATCAT
>DAOVIK010000044.1 GCA_030673735.1 Anaerolineae bacterium | reverse complement strand
CGCTTCTTCTCGCCCCCGGAGAAGCCATCGTTGAGATACCTACCCGCGAAATCGTGAGGCATCTCGAGAAGGTCCATCTTCTCCTTGAGCAGAGTGCGGAATTCGGGCACCTGGATGCCCTTGTCCTGAGGATCAAGTGCTCGCCTGCGGGCGTTGATTGCAGCCCGCAGGAAGTTGGCCACAGAGACTCCGGGGATGGCCACCGGATACTGAAAAGCAAGGAAGAGACCCGCGCGCGCTCTCTCGGATGGGTCCTTTTCCAGCAGGCTTTCGCCACTGAAGAGGATCTCACCTTGCGTGATTTCGTAACGGGGGTGTCCCATCAACGCGTAGGCGAGCGTGGATTTACCCGTGGCATTGGGCCCCATCAAGGCATGAACCTCACTCTGCTTGATCGTGAGATCCAATCCCCTGAGAATCGGCTTGCCCTCCACACTGACATGCAGATCGCGGATCACTAATTCAGCACTCATCGAGCCTCCTCCAGCCCGCTCGGCGGATGTTGGAGATCAGGCGGCATTATAGCATAGGGGGCGATTCTTGTCAATATTTGTGATAAATATTTGAAATATTACCAAACAAAGCCCCTCTCTGGATAATATAAATGATAAAAATCTGAAATATTGACAGGCATGTGCGTGCATGCTAGAATCAGTTCGAGATGGCCAAACCAACGCGAGACGTGATCGTACGCACTATGCGTACGCAAGGAAAATGCACCGTAAAGGAACTGGCCGACGCCGCATCAGTTTCGCCAGTTTCCGTACGCCACCACCTTGCCAATCTTCAGGCGCAAGGACTTGTGGATGTTGAAGAGAAACGCCACGGCGTTGGACGTCCCCTTCATGTGTATTTCCTCACGGAGAAGGCTCTTGAGCTCTTCCCCACTCGCTACCTTCGACTGACAAACCGCCTGATCGACGAGATGAAGGAAGCGTTGCCCGAGGGCAAGGTCCTGGAACTCTTCGCGGCAGTTGCATCTTCGATGGCTGCTGATTACTCTCAGCAGCTCAAAGGACTTCCTCTCGAAGAACGGATGCAGCGCCTGACTGAGATGCTTTCCGCTGAAGGATTCGAGGCCGACCTGCAGCAGCGCGGTGATTCGCTGGTGATACGTGAGCTATCCTGCCCGTACCTGCGCGTCGGCAAGGAGCACCCCGAGGTCTGCCAGGTGGATCAGGATTTCATCGCCACCGCCCTCTCGCTTCCCGTTGAGCGAGTGACTTGCTTGCTCGAGGGAGATGCACATTGCAGCTATGAAGTCAACATCAGGGATTTACAGCCGGAGAGCGAGCAACATGAGTGAAATGGCAAGCGCTCCCAAGACTCTCTGGGAGGTCGACTCCACGCATCCACAGGAGGGCGAGAAAATCCGGGACGCACTGCGTCAAGTAAAGGATCCGGAGATCGGTATCGACATTATCGAGCTCGGTTTGGTACGCGAGGTGCGAATCGAGGATTCCGCCTTGCACTTGAAAATGATCCTCACCACCCCATACTGCCCCTACGCCCCTGCGCTGCTCGACATGACCCGCAACAAGGCCAAGGAAGCCTCCGGCCTTGAAACTACGATCGAGATGGGCATGGAGATGTGGAACTCCAACATGATGGAGGATGGAGCCTCCGCCTCCTGGGGACTCTTCTAGACAAGCGAAGACTCAGCAATCAAGCTCTTTTTCGAGGACCGTCGCATGCTCAGGACGGTCCTGCTTGTTGGCACAGCGGCGAATGCAAGGAGCTATCGCATAAGACTTCATAACTGGAGCCTTTTCAGCCTCGTGACACACCATGCATCCGTCGCATAAAGAAAACCTCCGGTGCGAAAATACCCCGGAGATCTGAGTATCTGATGCTAAGACCCAATAATGGCAGCCTAAGTGGTTGTGGGTTGCATATCCTTCTTGCGGCGCCGGCGCGTCTCCCGGCCCAATCCCAACAAGCTCAATAGGCCAATCAAAAAACGCAGCGCAATCCCCAGCGATATCACCGCGATGACCAAGATCAGGCCGCCAGCGACCACAAGCAGCCAGCCTGATGGTAGACGTCCCCCTTGATACGTCACCAGCCTGGCTCGCAGCCGGCGAAGGAATCGTCGGCTGGGCTCGACAGGCTGCAGCACCTGCTCCAACCAATCGATGAGCTGATCCTTGTTCAACGCGTTAGGTATGCGTTCGCCAAACATGCCAATCCTCCCCCATCCCTCCCAGCCCGATCCCGCTCCCATCTGGCTGGGATTTTCACTTGGGCTTCTCCTTCCCTGTTGGTTTCTCCTCCTTCTCGGCCTGCTCCGGATCTTCCTTGGCGATGCCTTCCTTTAGTATCCGGGCCAGATCATCGCGCAGCGAATTGAGAGTTCTATGATACAGGCTCTTGATGGCGCCCTCCGTCCGTCCCATGATCTGTCCGATTTCGGCATTGGAGAAGCGCTGCACGAACTTCAAGATCAGCAGCTGCTGGCGATCCGACGGCAAGAGATGAACTGCTGCCAGCAGCAACCGTTGTTCCTCCTGGCTGACAGCCTCGGCCTCTGGTTGATTGCGTCCACCTTTGGAAAGGAAGCGATCATCCAGGGGCACAACCGGGCGTCTGCTCCGATCGCGGTGCCAGTTCGCCACCAAGTTATGGGCTATGCGATAAAGCCATGCCGAGAACGGAACACCCTTATCCTCGAACTTGGGAATGTGCCGCAACGCTCGCTCAAAAACGCGTGCCGTTAGATCCTCGGCGTCATGATGGTTGCCTGTGCGAAAGTAGATGTAGTTATAGATGCGCCGCACATGGCGCTCGTACAACTCACCAAAGGCATCCAGATCCGAAGCCGCTTGGCGGACGAGCTTCAGATCGTCTACCTGTGGCTTGTTCATTGGATCGCCCCGCCAAGGTGCAATAGATCAATCACCCAATCTAACCCCCAAACCTATTCATCGTTGCCCCTATCATCACCATCCTGAGCCAGATCTTCCTGAGGTTCCTTGCGAGCTGAGCCCCTCCCTCGCGCCCCGTCGCGGATCGCTCGCCAACTCCGGAAAACCCGTCCGGGGTGGACCAAATCCTCGGGGAATTCGCCATAGCGCACCAACACGTATGCCCGCGTGATCTCAGCGGATTGCTCATGATGATCGGGGAACAACTCATACAAGCCCTCAAGGAACTCCTCGGGAGTCTCGGATGGTTTCCGCGCTCGGCCGCGCTTTTCGGCCAGATCCAACAATCGAGCATACACACGCCGGATCGAGGAAGCCGCGATTTCGCGGCGTACAGAACGAAGCATGTTCCCGATATTCAGCATTTCGCGTGCCCTTTCCAATCCACGCCTCATGCCGTCCATCAGGCTTCTGCTCGAGAGCAGATCTTCCCCTTCTACAAGCTCTAATTCTTCCCTGCGCGCAGCGACACGCCTGCCGATGCGCATGACAACAATGACCAGGATGGAAATGCCCAGGACGATAAGTAAAGTCTGGACCAACCAGGCATTCTCGGTCCACCAGGCCGATGGAACTGGAGCTTCTCTGACAGCCTCTTCCTGGAGCTGCTGAATGAGCCCTTGGAGCGCACTTACACCATCAGTTTCAACGATTGCTTCTGAGTCCAGTTGCAGCCACTCGAAGAGTTTGGTTAGTCCGAATGAAAACAGATAGTACAAGATAAGCAGCACCGGAGACAGCACGATCGCCGCAACCATCACTAGCGCAATCACAAACCATGTCGCCAGTTCGCGCGCCAGCGGAGTCTGCAGGAAAGCGTTGACCACGAAACCTGCCAATAGCATGATCCCCACAATTGCGACGATCGCCACCAACCAGCCAGTTGTGAAAGGGGTACGGCCAAAACCGCTTGTGCTCTCCAACGTATCTGCTCGACTGAGGGCCATTGCCAACAGTGCAGATCCAATAAACAGCGGGAGAACTTCGAGAAGATATTCCGCCTTGGTCCGAAGAAAGACCACTCCGAACAGCCCCATGGTCAATACGCCCAGTCGGAAGCGCAATCCGGTCGCTTGCATGCCCACCGTTTCAGCGCTCGCTGCCAGCAAACCGCGCCACCACGCGAAGAGCACAGATAAGATCACGACAAGTCCGTTTGAAGAGCCAATCAGCATGGCGGCAAGGGATTGCAGCGCCCCACCGGGATCCGGTAGAGCTTCCCCACTACCCACGACCAGAACCCAAAGCGTCAGCGCCATGCTCACAGTGAACAGACCAAACAGGATGATGACTCTCAACCCCCCACCGAGATTGAAACGATCCAGCAGGCGACTGGCATATAGGGCCATGTAAGCATGGATCATCAGCAATAGCATGACCTGCCATGTGCTCAGATGTGAAGCACTGCTGGAAATGGCTCGCAGCCATGGAACTACCAAGCTAATCTCGAGCAGCAGGAGCATCGCTACGGATAGCTCGTGCCACGTTCGCTTTCTACGCGGCGAGGCATCTCGTAGCACTCGAACACCTACCGAGTTGGAGGTCATCCGGGCCCCTTTACGAAGGAGAAGGGACGATGGATAGTCTGCACACGGGGTATGAAGGGTGGAGGTTCCTCTGCCAATGAGAACAATGCCGTACGCCTGGTTCGAGCCCGCAAGCGCACCAGAGCTTCAACGAGCTCGGGGGGTGTCACCGCGGTTACAACAAGCAGCGTGGATCCATACTCGACGTGCGGCGCCTGCTTGAGCAGGAACTGGGCGAACGGCGCGGTGACAATCGGCGATGCGCTGGCAAGCGCCTCAAGAAGCCGCGGCAGGTGTTTTGGAGACCTGCCGGGAGGAATGCGAAATGGCTGGCCGCCGTGTGCGACCGTACCGTTGGAGATCAAGCCGACGCGGTAGCGCTGATTGTAAGATTCGTACACAAACGCTGCTGACACCCTGACTAGTTCTTCAAACAGATCTGGCAAAACGCCCATCCAGTGGTGTTCGAGAGTGGTAACGTTCAGGCAGACCACGCAATCGGTTCCTGAGACGGGTTGGTAAACGCGGCTCTGCAGACGACCAACTCTGGCCGTTGCTGGCCAATGAATGCGCCGGAATCCGTCCTCGGCTTGGTGGTCGCGCACGCCAATGGGCAAATTAGGGTCATCGAACAGGCGCTGGCGAGCGCGCTTTTCGCCGAAAGGATCTTCTGCCTGGAGTCCCAGATCCTCAAGAGGTCGCAGCTCGGGAAACACCACCAGATGCTCGCGGCGCTCGATGGTGGTCTCAGAGTGGAACAGGCCAAACGGATCTCCCGAGTTGGTAATGACGGGCCCCACGGTGTAGTGGCCCCGCTGCCGGAAGATGAGTTTGAAATTCCGCCGGATGCGCGCCAGGCCGCGCAACACCATAACAAGGTTGAGCTGCAATTCTTCGAGGGAGTGCGTAGGAATGGTAAGCCGGTCGCCCTCAGGTGCCACGGCGCGCGGCCAGCGATCTCTCACACGCAGCCATGCAAGCGGAAGGAGCTTGCCGTTTTCGATCAAAATCTGGCAATCCACTTCCTCACCAGGGAAAGCTCGTCGATACTGCAGCCTGCGTTCGTATGTCACATTGCGTAACGAAAATCGGTTCCACAGCCAAGAGATGAAGTAGATCGGAAGCAGGACAGCAGCAAGCGCGAGCACGCCTCCCGCCCGAAACGCGAAACCCACCGCCAGCAGCAGGATGCACAGCCACAGCCATGCCTCTCTGAGCGTGAAACGCTTGCTCACGCTTACTCCTCGACAGGAACGGGAACTTGATCGACGATGTCGGCCACAAGCTCCTCGGCCCGGCGTCCTCGGAGCTGTGCCTGAGGAGCGATGATCAGCCGGTGCGTAAGCACATACGGCGCCATCATCTTGATGTCGTCGGGCACCACAAATTCGCGCCCAGCCACACCGGCCCAAGCCTGCGCCATCTGATATAGGCCCAAGGTGGCCCGCGGGCTGGCACCCAATAGGATTTCGTTGTGTTCGCGAGTGGCACGCGCCACATCGACTGCATAGCTTAGCAACGTGTCCTCTATGCGCACCTGCCTACGCAGCTCTTGCACTTCAAGTACTTCTTCCGGGGTACTCACGGACTCCAGTGTGGCTAGCGGATCTTCCTTGCCGAAGCGCAAGAGGATCTGCGCTTCCTCCGACTCGTCGGGGTAGCCAATCTGCAGACGCAGAAGGAATCTGTCCAACTGCGCCTCAGGGAGGGGGAAAGTGCCCTCGAGTTCAACCGGATTCTGAGTGGCCAGAACCAAAAAGGGACGCGGTACAGGGCGTGTGACACCATCCACGGTCACCTGTCGCTCCTGCATCGCTTCCAGCATGGCCGCTTGCGTGCGAGGCGTAGCGCGATTGATCTCGTCCGCCAATACCACTTGGCTCATCACCGGACCCGGGCGGTATTCAAAGGACTGGACTTTCTGGTTGAACCAGTTGATGCCCACTACGTCAGATGGAAGCAGATCGGGGGTGAATTGGATTCGTTGAAAGGAGCATCCCAGGGAGACCGCCAGCGCTCTGGCGAGCGTGGTCTTTCCGATTCCAGGGACGTCCTCCAACAAGATGTGTCCCTCACAAAGCACAGCAGCGAGCGCGATGTCAATCGCGTGTTGTTTGCCAACGATGACCTTCTGCACGTTCTGCCGCAGACGCAGAGCTAGTTCACTGATTGGTTTCATGAGATTTCACTTGGGTTGGTTTGGCTTTTCGCGAAGCGAGTATAGCACGGATGACCGACCCGGGTGTTATAATCCGCCCACTCACGCCATGCAGACACTGATAGCCCTCGACCTGGAAACTACGGGGCTCGACCCCAGCCGGGACGCCGTGATTGAGATCGGTGTTGTTCAGTTCCGTGGTTCGAGGGTGGAGAAGGAATGGAGCACACTGGTCAATCCCGGCCAGCCGCTATCTCCTCTTATCACCCAAATCACAGGCATCACCGACGACATGCTTGCCGGCGCGCCCCGCATCACGCAGGTATTGCCGGATCTTCAAGCCATCGTCGGAGATCTTCCCATACTAGGGCACAACGTCCAGTTCGATCTCGATTTTCTGCGCCGCAAGGGCCTATTCCAGTCAAATGAAGCGCTGGATACGTACGATCTAGCATCCGTGCTCCTGCCTTCTGCCGCGCGGTACAGCCTTGGGGCGCTAGCCAGCTTCCTTGAGGTACCTGTAAAAACTGCGCATCGGGCGCTGGATGATGCACAAACCACACGCATGGTCTTCCTGCGGTTTTGTGATCTGCTGGATGAACTGCCGCTGGAATTGATCCAGGAGATCGCTCATTTCGGCGCCGATGTCGCCTGGGGAGCAGGATGGCTCTTTGATGAGGCCTACCACCGAAAAACTGCAGCCATCACAGATACGGAGAAGCCAACGCCACAGTTCATCCCACGTTTCAATGCCCGCGAAACAGTTGGTGCAGCGCTCACGCCCGCGGCCGAGATCACGCCGTTGGATGAAGAGGAGATCTCCTCCGCCGTGGAGCCGGGTGGCGCGCTATCCCGCCATTTCCCCGGTTACGAATTCCGCTCACAACAAGCAAACATGCTGAAGGCGGTGGCCAAGGCGCTCTCCAACCAACAGCACTTGTTGGTGGAAGCTGGCACGGGAATCGGGAAATCCATGGCCTACCTGCTGCCCGCATTTGCGTGGGCCGAGCAAAATGGCCAGCGACTCGTCATCTCAACCAATACCATACATTTGCAGGACCAATTGGTGCACAAAGATATTCCAGATCTGCGGGAGGCTATGCAAGCAGAGTGGCACGCGGCTGTGCTCAAGGGGCGTGGAAACTATCTATGTCCTCGCAGATTGGCCGCAATGCGTCGCATTGGGCCGCGTGACGCCGATGAGGCGCGTATGCTGGCAAAAACTCTGGTGTGGCTACAGCGGGGAGGAACAGGGGATCGCAACGAGATCAACATTGCTCGCGGTGGCGGGCCCGCCGTTTGGGCACGCCTCTCAGCTGACAGCGAGGATTGCTCACCGGAATCTTGCCAGCGAGGCGCGAGCGGTGCTTGTCCATACTATCTCGCCCGTGAGGCGGCCGAAAGCGCACACGTGGTGATCGTCAACCACGCCCTGTTGTTGGCCGACATCGTAACCGGAAGCCGCGTGATACCCGAGTATCGCTATCTGATCGTGGACGAGGCGCATCACCTCGAATCAGCAACCACACAGGGCTTGAAAGTGCAGGTGACCGCAGGCAATATGCAGCGCCAGCTGCGTGACTTGACTGTCGGCGATGGAGGCATGCTTGCCAGAGTGCTCCAACTTGCCCAAAAGGAATTGCCTCCGGAGAAGATCGCTCTGGTTCGCCAAACAACTGATTCCATCAGCGCCCGCGCTAAGGATTGTCATCAACTAACTACCGATCTGTTTGCGGTGCTGGCGACGTTCCTTGAAGGCAGGCGCGAGGGTGAATCCTTGGGACCTTATGGCCAGCAAGAGCGTGTCCTTGCCTCCACACGGACGCTGCCCCACTGGTCGGAAGTCGAGGTGGCTTGGGAAACCCTGCGCTCTCCCCTGAAGAGCATCAGCCAGGATCTAAGCGCCATGGGTGACGATCTGGCCGAATATGCTGTTCAGGCAGGCCCCGGTGCCGAAGACCTGGCGGTAGCCCTGCGGGGTCATGCACGCAGTCTCGCCGAGATGCACAGCCATCTCGAAAGCATCATCTTCGAGCCCTCTCCCAACACGATCTTCTGGCTGGAGCAATCCACCCGTCAGCCAATGCCTTCCCTGCACGCCGCTCCGCTTGAGGTGGGACCCTTGGTCGAGCGCTTCCTGTGGTATGAAAAAGAAGCCGTTATCATGACCTCGGCCACATTGACCACCGCAGGTGAATTCGACTTCATCCGCCGTCGCTTGAACGCCGATGACGCCGACGATCTGGCGCTTGGCTCTCCCTTCGATTACGAGAGTTCCACCCTGCTCTACCTGGTCACCGACATCCCAGAACCAAACGCAGGCCAACCATACCACCGCAGCCTGGAGCAATCGCTGGCGGCTCTGTGTCGGGCAACAAACGGGCGTGCCTTGGTGCTCTTCACCTCCTATAGCCAACTGCGGCGCATAGCTCGCGCCATCTCCGCCCCCCTCGGGGCCGATGGGATCCTGGTCTACGAGCAAGGAGAAGGAGCATCCAGGCATGCTCTACTGGAGACCTTCCGTGCCGCCGATCAAGCCGTGCTGCTGGGCACCAGATCATTCTGGGAAGGCGTGGACGTTCCGGGACCGGCGCTCTCGGTCTTGGCCATCACCCGGCTTCCATTTGATGTTCCCAGTGATCCGATCGTTGCCTCCCGCTCGGAGACCTACGATTCGCCTTTCGGCGAGTACATGGTGCCCGAAGCCATCCTGCGCTTCCGCCAAGGCTTCGGCCGGCTGATTCGCACCAAATCGGACCGGGGCATTGCCGTGATCTACGACCATCGCGTGCTAAGCAAGCACTACGGGCGCGCCTTCATCGATTCGCTGCCTCGTTGCACCATTCGCCAAGGTCCTATGCACGAGCTTCCGGAGGCCGCCGCGCGCTGGTTGGGGAAGTGAGGCCGCCGGCGCATGCCAGCACCCCACACGGATTGGGATAATCCTGAAGCACCCTCGCCCGCCAACTTAGCATCCATCCTTCCACCCTCCGCCGCTGGATAGCACGCTCCGAATCCATCGGCCTTAACCAGGCCATCCTTGTCCTCGAGAAGGCCAACCAAGAAACCTGATTCGACAGGGATGGCACGGTTATCCCGACGGAATGCCCTTTGCACCAGCCAATGGCATGTTGTAGGCTGGAGGGGGCGACGGGACGAACAGCGCTTAGCGGCAGACTGGGCGCCCGTGGTCTATTCTGATAGGTTAAGCTTTGAGATGGGCGCCAGCCGCTCATCCGCGCCCCACTAAGAGAGCTAATTGTGGAAGTGAACTATATATAGAAT
>DAOVIK010000349.1 GCA_030673735.1 Anaerolineae bacterium | reverse complement strand
CGCCCACCGAGCACGAGGGCAGCAGGTACATCGTTAGGAAATTGCCCAGCGGATATCCACCTGGTTCGAGGGAGCACGGTTCGGCGAAGACATCGGCGTCGGCCGTGGGTGGGCAGCCGGACCACATGCCGCTGATCTCATCCCAAACGGCGGGTGTGGGAGGAGGTCCGGGATCTGTGGTCACCGTGGGAGGCTCACCCCCGGGAGGCAAGGTATTGGTCGGAGGCCCGGAGGGAGGTGGGGTAGCGGGTAGTGGCAAGATATCCGAGCAGGTGCACGCAACGATCAGCACGGAGATTAAGCCGAGAATCGGAAGCCAACGTCTGGTGATACGCTTCTTGCGCAAAGACATTGTTGAGCGATTATGGCTGTTCATCATTCATGACCTCCTTTGGCTTTCTGGCCGTCGATTGTCGCGCGGCAGCGGTTCAGTGAAAAGCTCACCTGCACTTCTAATGGCTTTCATCATACAAGCAATTCCGGATATTCTTCTAAGCTCGATGACCTTGATAAGTTCATTGCAGGGATTGCACTAATCAATCCTCTCGAACGTGTCCGGGTTGAACATGTAGATGATGTTTCCCAGATCATCCTCGCGGAAGGCCATCAGCATCTGTCCGTCCACTTGCTGGAAGACCAGGGGGGCAATTTCCACAAATCGCAGGCCGCGCAAGAGCAACTGCCCGTCCGATTGCGTCACTTCGACATCGAAGTGTGCGTATTCCCACGTATATATCTCGCTGTGTGAATAGCGAATGTAGCGATAGGTTCCAGTCAAACGATCGAGATCGGTCGTAGATTCGTAATCCGGCAGAGCAGGGATGTCTGCCGGGAAGAAGGTATCCAGGAACTGACTGCGGAAGCGGCTCACGATGGCACAGGCGACAGTCTGATAGCACTCCTCGTTGAATGTGAAGAAGTATCCCAGGCCGTATTCGGGAAGCAGGGTGAGATCGGTGCCAAAGCCGCGAATGGCGCCGCCATGTCCTATCATGCGCTGGTTGTTGCGTAAGCCCTCGGTGAAGCCATACGCCCATCCCGGAAGCTGAGGGTGGTTTGTGAACTGCTGCTGATGCATCAAGGCAACCGACTCCGCCGTAAGGATGCAGGTATCTTGGTAGCAGCCGTCTTGCAGGAAAGCGATCATTAGCTTGGCCATGTCGCTTGCGGTTGAAGCGAAGGAACCGCTGGGATAGCCGGGATCGTAATCGATGGGCTGAGGGACCTGATTTCTTCCCTCGGCTGCATAGCCAACCGCCATGTCATCGGGGTGAGGCGGCGAGATGAGATAGCTGCTTTGATCCATTCCGAGAGGTTGAAGGATGTTGTTCTCTACGTATTCCGTGAACGGAACGCCCGAGATCTCTTCCACGATGTAGGCCGCGAGATCGTACCCATGGCTGGAATAAGCGAGCACCTCGCCGGGAGGGGTGATGCGCGGGGGCATCTGCTCGGCCAGGTACTGTTCAAGTGGCAAGATCTCGGAAGGATCGGTTGTCGTCCAGTAAGGCGGATGATCGAACCCTCCGCTGTGTGTAAGCAGCTGGGCTAATGTGACCGGATCATTGTATTCATCGCCGATCTGGAAGGTGGTGAGGTAGCGATTTACATCCACGTGTAAGTCGAGTTGGCCACGCTCGACGAGTTGCATCACAGCCGTGGCTACGATCAGCTTGGATACCGACCCAACGCGCACGACGGTAGTTTCGGGATCAAATGCTATCTCTCGCTCGATATTCGCCAGACCGTATCCCTTGGCCATGACAACTTGCCCATCTCGAACGAAGGCAAATGCCGCTCCGGGAATATCCAGATCGTCGAGCTGCTCTTCGAAGAAGCTGTCGACGAATTCAGCAAGGTCAAGAGAGTCGAAATCTCCTGGCTCGCGCGGGATCGGCGTATCGACCAATCCATCAAGAGCACAGCCTGCCAAGGATAGGATCAGTATGCCGCACAGGAGAAGCTGCCAGGTCCGGAGGTCCGGGAGGATCATGCGCCGGTCCACTGTCGTGATGCTCCTGCAGGACCGCTGCTGAGCGATTCTCGTTGATGGCGACTTCACAGTTCGGCCTTGGTCAGGATTCCATCGAGGCTGGCAATCGCGACAGGGTGATGCCGCTCGCGAATGCGTTCAAAGAGTGGACGCGCCAGAGGCCGGGTCCAGTCTTCGGCGATCATGTTGCGGAAGATCTTTGAGAGGTAGATGCCGCGCCCGATGGTCTCGACGAACTGCTCAACGCGAGGCAAGATCTCCCGGTAACCGCTGCGAACGCACAGCGCCAAGAAATGCGTCTGTATGCTGCTGTGCCAACGGGATTTGAATTCGAAGAGTGCGTCGAAGTACGCACAGTCATCGGTTGATATTCGCTCTGGGAGTGCGAGCAGGAAGGCGTAAATCTGGCCTGATCTCCATCCCTCGATTTGATCTTTCTGAGGATGCACTCCTTGCTTGTAATCGTTGCAGAGGGAGATTGCCT
>DAOVIK010000390.1 GCA_030673735.1 Anaerolineae bacterium | reverse complement strand
TTGACTGAAAGCAACAGCTCTCCCACGGTTCGTGCAAGAATTCTGCGGTGGCTGCTGGCCGCGTGGATGATCGCGGTTCTCATCCTTTATTGGATCGTGTAGGGGAGTCCGGGCATACCTGCAATTGCCGACCTCACCGCGCCGCTGCGGAACCTCATCCAGCAGTTCTTCTCAGCGCCATATTTGGGCTGAAGGTAAACCTCAACGGATGCTTTCCGAAACAGCCATAGCCATCATCATTTGCATCCTCTACAGCATCTGCGCCGTATGCCTCGGAGCATTGGTGCTGCGCCTGGTGGCTCGAAAACTATTCGCTGCAGGCGAAAATCACACGCTTGCGGTTTTCATAACAGCATTCTTGCTGGGGCAAGGCCTACTTGCGGCGATCTGGCAGCTACTGGCGTTGGGCGGATTGTTCTCGCTGCAAGTGATCATCGGGGTATTGGCGCTATCATTCTTAGCCGGCGTACGCTTTGCCATCCCGATCGCTGCAGGATTTGGACGTCTGCTGAGAAGCGCACTGCGGGATCTATGGCGGGATTCGCCGGCTTGGCTGGCAGCGTACAGTCTCACGACTTTCCTGATCCTGATGACCGGCGTTGCGACGATCAATCCGCCACAGCCGCGCGGCGATTCGCTGGCCTTCTACATGGCGCTTCCCAAAGTCATCGCTTCGTCGCAACACCTGCTGCCTCTTCCGGGATACGAGGCATTCACCCAGATCGGCTTGCAAGGGGAACTGCACTTCGCAGCCTTAATGTCGCTGAGTGGCGGCGTGGCGGCCAAGATGTTTCTTTGGCCGGAGTGCCTTGCGGCGGCTGCGATGCTGGTGGCGATCGGCGGAAAGGTCGGATTGGGCCGGCGCGGAAGGTGGATTGCGCTGGCGGCGCTTTTCACTTCTTCGGCGTTCACGAACGTCATCTGGAATGGCAAGGTGGACGTGTTTCCGGCGGCGATGGGATTGTGCGCTTTCTACTGGGCGCTCGATCTCAAGGGGGAAGAGAATACGGAGACCGTACGTCTGACAGGACTGCTGGCCGGATTGGCCGTAGCTGCCAAGATCTCGTACCTAGTGCCGTTGTTGCCGGGCATCCTGCTCATTCTCATTTGGCGCCTACGTGTCTCAAGCGAAGACGGAAGCTTCTTCAGCAGATCATCGTTGACTGCAATGCTGCCGGTTGTGCTCGGCTTGGGATTCTGGATGGCGCTTCCCTTGCTGCCGAACGTAGCCAAGAACACGGTGCTCTTCGGCCAGCCTTTGGCTCCGCTATTCAATACGGAAGAAACGACGAGGTGGATGCAGGCATGGTTCACGCCAGCAACGACGAGCAAGATCATTCTGACGTATCCGTTTTCCCTCGTTTATGGGCGCTATTGGGGGCAGGAAGGGCAGCTTTCTCCATTATTCTTGGCTTTCCTGCCACTGCTGGTGCTTATGCCTTGGCCGAAGTCCATCAAGCACAGCAAGCTGGCTCAAGTCGCATTGGCTGGATTGATCGGGATCGTCGTCTGGACCATCTATAGCCCGTCTGCCTTTGCGCCAAGGAATATCTTGGCATCGCTGCTCATCCTGTTGCTACTCGGAGCACGTGGGGCCGAGTACGTCGTAGAGAATCACAAGCCAAGATCGCTCCTTCTCACCGCTATCCTCATCGCGTCAGTGCTGGTCACGCTGTTAATCGGAATATCCGGCCTGATGAATCTCACCAAGACCGGGCTCCTTCTCGCAGTTGGTAGAGTCTCGATGTGCGACATGGAGCGCTACCGGTCGGATGCTACTTGCCGAATTGCCGAAGTGATCAACGAACAAGCTTCCCCCGAGGAGCGTATCTACCTGGCGTCTTACTATCGCTATTGGTTTCGTCCGGACATCATCCAATGCTTGAATGGAACAGAAGAATCCAGCGAACTGGAGGAGATGGGATTCGCTCCCGAAAGCTGGAGCCACCTCTATGATCACGGGTATCGCTACGTGGTTATCGATAGAATCACCCACGATCGGATCTTTGGCATTCTTGACCCCGAAGAGACGCCTGAGTGGCTGGCGGTAGCCACGGTTTTCGAAGATGATCCGTTTGTGGTT
>DAOVIK010000016.1 GCA_030673735.1 Anaerolineae bacterium | reverse complement strand
TGATCGGTTGCTGAGCGATCCGTTGCTAATATCTCGCGCTGAGGTCCGCCACTCATATTCATGGCCCGTCATCGTTGCCGACAAGCTCGTACCGCTCTTGGAGGGGCTTGACGATGTCTGATATCAAGACCGAGGCAAAAGAAGCTCCGCGTCGCCGCAGGTTGCCACGGCGAATCGTGGTTCCAGTGATGCACGACGTACCTAGCGAGGATCTGGTCTCGATGGCGCAGGCGCTGGCGCGGAAGCGACAAGTGGTAGTGATCGGCGTGGTGCCCGTCAAGCGGCGTCGTTCTCTAAGCGAGGCTGCGGCAGCGGCACGCGAGCTGCGCACGCATCTCAAGAACGATGTTTCCGGTACCGGTATTAAGCTGAGACCAAAGATCATGGTTTCGCACAACCCGGCTCACGAGTTATGCGATTTCGCCGGCGACAAGAACGTGGACTTGCTGGTCCTCCCCTGGTCTGCCGAAAGGAGCCCTTCCCGGCAAGTCACGCGCACCGTATTGCGAAGCTCACCATGCAATGTCGCAATTCTGCGCGGCAAGCACCCCGGCCCAAAGACTCGCATCTTGGTGGTTCTACGCGCGGGATCCGATAGCGAACTCGCGCTGCGCCTAGCACTCGATATTGCCAGCTCGGAGAATTGCAGCCTCACTGCTCTGCGTCCCGAGGATCCGATAGAGGCCGAAACCGAGATCGACGCCACGATGGGGCTCGAGCAGGTTCTGGAATACCTTCCGCAAGTTGAAGACGCCGTGCTTCTTGCTGACGATACCCAGCAAGCAGTCTTGGAGCAATCGGGGGAATATGATCTGGTGATCATCGGCGCCTCAACCAACGGCAAGCGCGCCTCGAAACCCCTGGACGACCTGGCAAATACGCTGATACAGGACGCTTCTACATCGGTGCTCGTCGTCCGATCCCATCGCGTGATTGACGACGATTCGGGCGACGCAATCAAGGGCATCGAAGCTATCTCGATCCTCGTGGACAAATGGTTTGCGCAGAACACATTTCACTCAAGCGAGTTCGAGGATCTTGAGCAGCTGGTGCGGCTCAAGAAGGATCAAGGAGTCACGATCAGCCTGGCCTTACCGGCGCTCAACGAGGAGCAAACCGTTGGCAATGTGATCAGCACGGTGCACACTGCGCTCGTCGAGGAATACCCCCTTCTGGACGAGATCATCCTCGTCGATTCCGATTCGGACGACCGCACCAGGGAGATTGCCAAGGAGCTCGGCATTCCAGTTCATATTCACCAGCAAGTCTTGCCCAAGTACGGCGCCAGAAGAGGGAAGGGCGAAGCGCTTTGGAAGAGTCTCTATCTGACAAAGGGTGACATCGTCCTGTGGATCGACACGGACATCGTCAACATACATCCGCGCTTCGTGTACGGACTCATTGGGCCTTTGCTGATGCGCGGCGATTTGATGTTCGTAAAGGGCTTCTATCTGCGTCCCATCAAGGTCGGCGACAAAACCATGGCCGGCGGTGGGGGGCGGGTCACCGAGCTCACAACCCGGCCACTGCTGAACCTCTTCTACCCCGCGCTTTCGGGCCTCATCCAACCGCTTTCTGGGGAATATGGCGGCCGGCGTCAAGCACTGGAACAGATACCTTTCTCATCGGGTTATGGCGTGGAGACCGGGCTGTTGATCGACTTACTGGAGCATTTCGGGGTTCGATCCATCGGCCAAGTAGATTTGCTGGAGCGAATCCACCACAACCAACCTCTTACAGCACTGAGCATGATGTCCTTTGCGATCATCCAAACCGTGATCCGCAAGCTTGATGCACGCTATGGGCAAACGATGCTCAAGGACGTGAATCGCACCATGAAGATTATCCGCCGCGCCAAGAAGGAGTTCTCTCTCGATGTTGAGGAGATCGCAGAGCGTGAACGGCCGCCCATGATCACTGTTCCCGAGTATCGAAGACGATTCAGGCGCAGCCGCCGGGGGTGAATCCAACCTCATGACCAAACTCTTCCTCATCCGTCATGGTGAAACTGATTGGAATCTAGAAGGGCGCTACCAGGGGCAATCCGATATTCTGCTTAACGCCAACGGCCTGCTTCAGGCCGAGAAGCTTGCTGAGACGTTGCGCACACAGCATCTCGACGCCATCTATAGCAGCGACCTGACGCGTGCGCGCCGAACTGCCGAAATCCTGGCCCGAGTCAGCGAGTCTCCACTCCATATTGATCCTCGATTGCGTGAGATAAATCAAGGACAATGGGAGGGAATGCTCTTTTCGGAGATCAGGGAGCGCTATCCCGAGTTGATCGCGCAACGCAGAACCGATCCTCTCTCTGTGACACCCCCCGGCGGCGAATCGATCGAGCAAGTCCGCGAGCGGGTGCTGGAAGTGTTGGAAGCCATAGCAACCACGCATCCCGTTGGAGAGGTTGCCATCGTCTCGCATGGTTTGGCGCTTGCGATTATCAAGGTACACTTGTCTGAACTTCCCATCTCCAGTGTTTGGGAACAGATTCCTGAAAACGCTCAACCTGAGATGTTCTCAACGGAGGTTCTGTGAAGGCTAATAAAAGGGTCATCGGCTTTGTATCCACCCGCTTCGCAGGAACCGATGGGGTTTCCCTCGAAACAGAGAAGTGGGCCAACATTCTGACCGACTTGGGCTACGAATGCACATACTTCGCAGGGCTTTGTGATCGGCCCCCCGAGCGCACCTACCTTGTACCTGAGGCGCATTTCAAGCATCCTGCCATAGATGCGCTAAATGAGGAGCTTTTCGGCAGACAGACACGCTCTTCGCGAACCTCGAAGGTCATCCAAGCCTTCAAAGATCAGATCAAGGATCACCTGTACAAATACGCTAGACAATTCGACGTGAGCTTGCTCATTGTCGAAAACGCCCTCTCACTGCCCATGAACATCCCCCTCGGATTGGCGCTAACCGAATTCATTGCCGAGACGAATATTCCCACGATTGCTCACCACCACGATTTCCGCTGGGAACGGGCACGCTATGCCATATCAGCCGTCTCCGACTATCTGACGATGGCATTCCCTCCGATACTGCCCTCGATCCATCACGTCGTGATCAACTCTTTCGCCAGACGCCAGTTGGCCCTGCGTACCGGGTCCAGCTCAGTGATGATGCCCAATGTTATGGATTTCGATAATCCGCCGGGCGAGCCCGATAAATATGCCAATGATTTTCGAGCATCCTTCGGTATTGGAGAGGATGAGTTCCTTCTGCTGCAGCCGACACGCATCGTTCCCCGCAAGCGCATTGAACTGGCGATCGAGCTTGCCCGGCGTCTGGATTCCGGTGGTTGCACGTTGCTAATCACGCATGCAGCGGGGGATGAGGGGACGGAATACCAGCAGTTTCTGGCGGGCTATGCCGAGAACTTGGGCGTACGTATGCTGTGTGCTTCGGATCGGGTCGAGATTGAACGGGGCATGACATCCGACAAGCAGAAAGGGTACTCCCTCGCCGATGCCTACCAGCATGCCAACATTGTGACCTACCCATCTGCCGTCGAAGGCTTCGGAAACGCTTTTCTCGAGAGCATCTATTATCACCGCCCGATCGTGATCAGCAGCTATGAAATCTTCAAGACCGATATCGAGCCTAAGGGCTTTCGGGTAATTGAATTTGAGGACTTCATCACGAACGATGTCGTACGTCAGACGCGGGACGTCCTGATGAATCCTGAACTGGCGGTTGGGATGGCCAAGCATAATTACGCCATCGGAAAACGCTACTATTCCTATCAAAACTTAGAGAAGCAGCTTGTTGCCTTGATGAGCGAATCGCTCGGCAACTGAGTATTCTTATTAGAGCGGATAGTCCAGACGCCTCCGGAGCAACGAATGAAGCCAAGGCAATCCAATCCAGTTCGCAGGTTCCTCAGTTACCTGTTCATCTCGCCCAAAGAACCGCGACTGCGAATCATTTGGCGTCTGTTGCTCCACAGCGGTTTGACAGTGGCTCTTGTACTGATCATCGGCTCGGTCCTCCTGGCAGTCGCGATGGGCCTGGGGTTGGTCGGGGTTAACACCGATCCCTCATCCTCACCGCTGCTTAACATGATCCCGCTTTCCGCCATCCTGCTAGCAACGTGGATAGCTCGCCGTGTTTTGGATCGCCGCACCTTCCGTTCGCTGGGCTTCAGATTCAATCGCCACACACTGGTCGACTTGGCCTTCGGCTTCGCGCTTCCCGGCCTCTTGTTCGGATTGATCTTCGCTTTCGAATGGGCAATGGGTTGGATTCGCGTTGAAGGCTGGGCTTGGGAAACCATCAGCCCTGGTCAGTCCGTGCACGCGCTGTTTACCATGTTGGGCCTCTTCATCATCGTAGGCATTCAAGAGGAATTGCTCAGTCGTGGCTACCATTTGCAAAACATGGCTGAGGCAATGAGCCTGCAATGGGCAATCTTCCTTTCCTCGGCGATTTTCGCCGTGCTTCACGCCCAGAATCCATTCTTCAACATTGGATCCCTCATGGGCCTTTTGGCTGCGGGCTACTTTCTTGCCTTCGCTTGGGTTCGCACGCGCAATCTTTGGCTTCCAATTGGATTGCACATCGGCTGGAACTTCTTTGAAGGATCGGTCTTTGGTTTTCCGGTTAGCGGCCTGCAGGGATTCAGCCTCATCCGCCAAACTGTAGTTGGACCTGAGTTGGCAACCGGTGGCACGTTCGGACCCGAGGCAGGGCTGGTTGTCTTTCCGGCAATCATCCTCGGCGGGTTCCTCGTCTGGTTCTACACACGCAACAGAGCAATCCGCCCCGCAAGCCTCGTCGATCCCGTCCAATAATCCCTATTCTCAATCCCCAACGTGATCCCAGACTGGCCATTCCAGCCATGGCCTTGCAAGCATTTCCTCTTGACAATTCAGCACAAATGTTCTAAACTGGCGACATCGCACATATGTTCTATAGAGAGGTGCAGTATGTCCGCTCACACCGTTCCATCCCTTTCTCGTGACCCCGTAGCAACCATCCGGCAAGCCATTCGGCGCTTCCTCAACCGCATTTCCCTGAATCGAGGCGCCGTTTATGGGGCCATGATCCTGTCGGCGTTGATCGCCTTCGAGATCTTCAACTACGGTACGACCGAGTTCGCCTTCAAGGACCTGCTTGGGAATCTGAGCTTCCTGGGCATCCATTGGGCGACGATCCTTGCGCTCGCATTTTGCGGTATCGATTTCGCTGGCATCGCCCGCTTGTTCACACCTCAGCGCGCCCGCAAGGAAGCAATCGAGGCCTGGTATCTCTTGGCGGCCTGGTTCTTGGCCGCAACCATGAACGCCATGCTCACATGGTGGGCAGTGAGCCTGGCTCTCCTGGAGCATTCGCAACTCGGCAACGAAATCCTTGACAGGCAGGCTCTGGTCACCTCCGTTCCGGTGTTCGTTGCGGTGCTCGTTTGGCTGATGCGCGTGCTCATGATCGGGACCTTCACGCTGGCCGGCGATCGCTTGTTCAAGCAGGATGCAGCTCGGCAACGCAGAGCCACCGCTCGCCAGCGATCTGGAAATCCGTCACCCGCCCAGCCCACCGATAGCCAAACCAGAACCTGGCGACCGCCCAGCTTCGAACCCGAGGCCGTTGTTGCCCAGCCACAAGCGCGCCACTGATTGATGACCGCACCGACGTCCCTCCTCACTCCTCCAACTGGTCATCGATCCCTCAGCACTCGCCGGTCACGTTCTCAAGTTGGCTCTCCTCCCAACCCGGACGTGACCGGCTTACTTCCTCGCACATTGCTGTGGCTTCCCATCACCCTCGCCATGGTTCTTGCCGGCTTGGTCTTAGGTTGGCTTCTCTCCCAATCAGGTCTCTCGCCAGCCGGTCAAGCATCCGGCGAAGCGGTTCTCTCACCCGTATTCTCACCCGAGGTTCTAAGATGGAGTTCGGATATCATGCGGTGGTCAGCCGCCCATAACCTTGATCCCAACCTGGTTGCCACAGTGATGCAGATTGAATCCTGCGGTCATCCTTCTGTTCGATCCACTGCCGGAGCTATTGGTCTGTTTCAGGTGATGCCGTATCACTTCTCACCTGGCGAGGATCCTCTGGATCCACAAACCAACGCCAGGCGCGGCCTGGCTTATCTGGCGCGAGGTTTCGAGCTTTCCGGTGGTCGGACGGACTTGGCATTGGCTGGATACAACGGGGGGCATAGGGCAATAGAGCAAGACGCCTCCCAATGGCCCTCCGAAACGCAGCGCTACGTCACCTGGGGCAGCGGCATCCTCACAGATATCGCCACAGGCAGCACGCAGAGCTCAAGCCTGCAATCCTGGCTCCTTGCGGGAGGGGACAACCTGTGCCGCAGAGCCTCGCTTGCTCAAGCTTCGCTTTCCACCTCAAGTACACCCTGATAACCGGCGCCTCTTTGCCAACCTAAAGCTATCGTCCATGCCAAGCAGAACGCTGGTTGGGCTGGGCAAGCCAGCATGCATTCATAATCCTGCATATGTCGATAGTTGTGGGGAAAATGCGAGGGACTATAAAAATCCGCTAGGCTACTTCTTCTGAACTGCGGTCCGTATCTTCGTTGGCCTCTTCGGATATCAGTGGCAACCAGACAGAGAAGGTCGTTCCGCGATCGACCTCGGATTCCACATCGATCCGGCCGTTGTGACTGCGGGCGATCCAATAGGCAATTGACAGTCCCAAGCCTGCTCCTCCGCGCTCAGAACGCTTGCGCGAGCGATCAACGCGATAAAAGCGCTCAAAGACATGCGCCAGTTCCTCTTCGGGAATGCCTTTTCCACTGTCGGTCACCGTCATTCGCACCCACTCGTTGACACGTTCCAAGCCCAATACCACGTTGCCCCCCTCAGGTGTGTGCTCGAGAGCATTGGAAATCAAGTTGAGAAGGATCTGCTTGATCCTATCTCGATCTCCAAGGACGATGGCGTCTTCCTTCGCTCCTGAGCGAACCTCCACGTGTTCTTCCGCCAGCACTTGCGCCTGTTGAACGACTTCTTCCATCAGCACGCTGAGATTCACGCGCTCTTTGTCAAGCGGCAGATGTCCCGACTCCGCTTGGGCCAGTAGCAACAATTCCTGCACCATGCGCGTCATACGATCGACCTCGTCCGTCACCGCTTCCAGCGATACCTCATCCGCCTCACCCATGCGGCGGATCAGATCCACATTGCCTCGTATCGTCGTCAACGGCGTGCGCAGCTCGTGCGAGATGTCGGCCAAGAAGCGCCTTTGTCCTTCGAATAGATTCTCCAGACGCTCCAGGGTCTCGTTGAAGACGATGATCATGCGTCCGATCTCATCCTCAGGCGCTCCACCCATGGGAATGCGACGCGAGAGATCATCGGTGCGCCAGATCTGCATTGCCGTGTCCGTGACCTTACCCAAGGGGCGCAGTGCTGCTCCAGCAGTAGCCCATCCCACCAACGCCGCGACCGCAACCGCCAGCAGCCCACCTCCCAGCAGCACGATAAGCAACCGTTCCAGCGCCTGGTCAACCGTACTCATGGATCTTGCCAGCTGCATGTATCCGATGATGCGACCATCCGGAACCACGGTGATCGGCACGCTGAGAACCCTCAGTCGTCCCGATTCCGAGGGCACCGTGGAAAAAGCACGGACGCTTGACTCCAACGTTTGAGGATCGAAGGGATTGCCGGTCGTCGTTATGTTGGTGGAAAACAAAGCCAACTCGCTCTCGCTCGTCCATGTCCAAACTTGTACACCCACGTTTCCCGTGAGATCAAGCGTGGGCAACAGAATCCCGCGAACATCCCGGCGGCTGGCAAACAGAATGTCATCCGCGGTTGTTTTCAAGACTCCTTCAACTTCGGTGGTCAAACTGACGGAAAGGAGCATGTACACCACGGCCCCGAAGACGATCAGAACGGAGCCTAGCACTGCCGTGTACAGGAGCGTGAGCCTGGCGCGCAGCGTCACGTAGGCTCCCTCAGCACGTAGCCTACACTTCGAATGGTGTGGATCAGGCGCGGTTCTCCGCCGGCTTCGGTCTTCTGCCGTAGATAACGAACGTAGACCTCGATGATGTTGCTCTCGCCGCCAAAGTCGTACTCCCAAACGCGATCGAAGATCACTTCGCGCGTCAAGACCTGGCGAGGGTGGAGCAAGAACAGCTCAAGCAGCTCGTATTCCTTGGCCGTCAAGTCAATGCTCCGGTCACCGCGAAACGCCTGGCGTGTTCCGGTTTCCAGCCGCAAGTCTGCAAATGAGAGCACCTTGGGGGCCTCTGCTCGCGCTCGACGGAGCAGGGCTCGAATTCGAGCCAGCAATTCCTCGAACTCGAAGGGTTTCACCAAGTAATCATCCGCGCCGGCGTCCAAGCCAATAACCCGGTCCGAAACGCCGTCTTTGGCGGTAAGCATCAAGATCGGAACCTCATCCGCAGCACGCAGACGCTTGCACACCTCCAGCCCATCGAGGCCCGGAATCATCCAATCCAGAATGACGAGATCGGGGGGATTATCTCTCGCAAGGGCCAATCCTTTGAGCCCGTCCATGGCAGTCGTTACGCGATAGCCCTCGTAAACCAGGCCTCTGTGTAGGAGCTGCAATATGCGCTCATCATCCTCAATGACCAGGATTTGCCCGCTCATCGCTTCCTCTGTTCGATGAATATACCACAGTGGCTTTCCGCCTATACCAGATCGGGGCCGTCCTCTGGAGGCGGCCCCGAATACATTTGACCTTAGGCAGAACTTATCTCGGGCAGGAGCGATAATCCGCGCGTGCACCGGGATAGCTTCCGGGTTTGGAACCACCACTACGGGCAATGCGGTCCTCGCTGAGGAGCTTGCCCGCAGTGATCAACCGCAAATGCTAGACAAGCTCAACCGTTGCTCCAGCAGCTTCGAGCTTGGCCTTGGCATCGGCAGCAGCGTCTTTGCCCGCCTGCTCCAGGATCTTGCTGTTCGCGGCTTCGGCCAGATCCTTGGCATCCTTCAGACCGATGGTGGTGATCTGCCGGATGGCCTTAATCACATCGATCTTCTTCGGCCCGATATCCTTCAGGATCACGTCGAATTCCGATTGTTCCTCTACCGCTTCTGCTGCGACGCCTGCTGCTCCTGCCGCAGCGGCAACCGCCACGGGCGCAGCTGCCGAAACGCCCCACTTTTCTTCGAGCATCTCTGTCAATTCAGCTGCCTCAAGAACAGTAAGCTTGCTCAACTCATCCACTAATTTCTTCAGATCCGCCATTGCTCATTGACTCCTTGAATTCTCGTTATCTTTGTTACTACTTCGCAGTCCAAGTTTTCTGCTCATCAAGCTGCGCTTGTGCTCGCGTCCTCGGCAGCGGATTTGGCAAAGGCGCCTATAACCGTGACTACTTGACGCACGGAACCGCTCAGCGCTCCTGCCATTCGACCCGCAGGCGTCTGCAGCAGTCCAAGCAGCTTGGCTTGAACCACCGGCAGCGATGGCAGATCCGCCAACCGCAGGACTTGCTTGGCATCGTATACCATACCCTCGATCAAGCCTCCCTTTATCTGCAGAAGCTCGGTCTTACGAACAACATCGACGATTGCCTTGGCGAGTTCCGTGATGCCTTCCTGGGCAAATCCGATCGCCGTCGTGCCATCCAGCGCTCCTTCGGGAAGTTCCAATCCGGCTTGTTCGAACGCCAGCTTGGCCAGCGTATTCTTCACCACGTGGAACTGTCCGCCAACTTCCCGAATCTGTCGCCGTAAACCTTCCGTCTCCTTGACACTCAAACCCGAGAATGATGTCAAGATCATCCCTCGGCTGCTTGTGGCAAGATCCTGGTATTGGGCGACCAATTCTCGCTTCTTCTCTTTTGAGATCGCCAAGCTCGTTCACCTCCTTCAAAATCGAAAAGTCTTTGCTTCGCGCAGGTTGCCTCAGCAAAGACTCATTCAGCCTTAGGGCTGCTGGCCTCCACCTCGGCAGGAGATTAAGTCCTATGACCATGGACTCCTGCTATCTTCGGCGAAGCTATAATTCTATGTCGCTAGATCGAAAGCGGCTCCTATTATACCTCTAGATATCCATGTTCTCGGCCGCATAAGCATCTACGTTTATGCCGGGGCCCATTGTGCTCGTCAGAATCACCTTGCGAATGTAGGTCCCCTTGGCAGAAGCTGGTCTGGCCTTCTGGATCGCTTCCATGACAGTGGCCATGTTTTCGTACAGCTTCTTGGTTTCGAAAGAAACCTTGCCCAACGGCACATGCAGATTGGCCGTTCGATCGACGCGAAACTCGACGCGGCCTGCCTTAAGCTCGTTGATCACCCTGGGCAAGTCATTGCCGGGCACGACTGTGCCCGCCTTTGGATTGGGCATCAATCCTCTCGGTCCCAGGATCTTGCCAAGCCGGCCAACTTTGCCCATCATCTCGGGTGTAGCCACGGTGGCGTCGAAATCCAGCCAACCGCCCTGGATCTTAGCAACCGTCTCATCGTCGGCCACGAAATCCGCTCCCGCCTCCATGGCGGTGCGTGCGTCATCGCTCTCGGCGAACGCCAGCACCCTCACGCTCTTGCCCAATCCATGCGGCAGGAGGACGTTCTCGCGCACTTGCTGCTCAGCATGGCGAGGATCGACTCCCAAACGCACATGCAACTCAACAGTCGAATCGAATTTCGTGAAGGAAGTATCCTTCACCAATTGAAGCGCTTCTTCGGGATCGTACCGCTTGTCGCGATCGATCTTTGCAAGCGCTTCGGCATATTTCTTACCATATTTTGGCATTGGTTCTCCTTGTGGTTTTAGCGAACTTCTCTTGGAAGCTCTCCCACTGTTTCACTCACTCTTCTACGACGATACCCATGTTGCGCGCCGTGCCTTCAATTTGGCGCATGGCGCCCTCGATGTCAATCGCGTTCAGATCCTTCAGTTTGGTCTCAGCGATTTCCCTGATCTGATCCCGCGTGACCGTGCCAACCTTCTCGCGGTTGGGTTCAGCTGATCCCTTTTCGACCCCTGCGACTTTGCGCAATAGCACCGACGTCGGTGGGGTCTTCAAGATGAAGTTGAACGATCCATCACTAAAAATCGTGATTTCGGCCGGAATGATCTCACCCGCTTGGCTCGATGTTCGTGCGTTGTATTCCTTGCAGAAGGCCATCAGGTTGATGCCATGCGGCGCCAAAGCGGGACCGATCGGCGGCGCCGGATTTGCCTTGCCGGCCTCGATCTGCAATCTTAGAACTGTCTTTACCTTCTTTGCCACAGTGATTCTCCCTGAGTGGTTTTAGCGGACAGGTCAGGCTGTCCTCCCACGTGGTGAGGTGCTCGCCCTCAGGCCTTATCCACCTGAAGGAAATCTAGCTCGACAGGCGTGTCACGCCCGAAAAAGGATACCATCACGCGCACCTTGGCGCGTTCCATGTCGATTTCTTCGACTGTTCCTATGAAATCATTGAACGGTCCGTCGATGATGCGTACCTTCTGTCCAGTCTTGTACGCGACCTTGATGCGCGGAGCTTCCGCTTCCATGCGTTTGATGATCTGAGATACCTCTTCTGGTCGCAGTGCGGTGGGCTCGTTTCCCATCCCCACAAAACCGGTGACGCCGGGCGTATTGCGCACGACGTACCACGACTCCTCGGTCATGATCATCTGCACGAGAATGTAGCCAGGAAACACTCTACGCTCAACCGTCTTGCGTTTGCCATCCTTTACCTCGATCTCCTCTTCGGTGGGTACCACCACATCGAAGATCCTGTCTTTCATCCCCATGGTCTCGATGCGCTGCTCGAGGTTATGGCGCACTTTATTCTCGTATCCCGAGTAGCAATGCACTACATACCAATTGCGGTCGTCTTCTTCTTCCGCGACGACGGCTACCTCCGCCTCCGGAGCTTCGTCTTCGCCCATGTCAGCAGCGGCTTCAGCCTCTTCGGATGGTGCTTCCTCAGCCTCAGTTTCCTCAGGAGCATCAAGCTCGACTGATACCTCTTCAGCCTCGGCAGCAACAGCTTCCGGCTCTTCCTCAACCACCGATTCGGCTGCACGGATGACTGCGATGATATCAGCCTTCTTCCGCGCGCCCCTGAGGTCAATCCCAGTTCCCTTCGCGTGCGCCCGAAGTTCCTTGATCGTTAACCCCTCAAGGGGATCCACTACAACCTCTGGCGCCGTTTCCACAACCTCAACGATTGCGCCCTCAGCCTCAGTTTCCTCAGGAGCATCAAGCTGTACTGGCACCTCTTCGGCCTCGGCAACAACGGCTTCCAGCTCTTCGATATCAGGAGTCGCGGCGTCAGGCTCTTCTTGCGCTTCTTCCTCCGCAGGCGCCAAATCGCTCTCTTCCGAAGTCTCCTGCTCCTGGGCTGCAACAGCTTCCGGCTCTTCGATATCAACTGGCGCGGCGTCAGGCTCTTCTTGCGCTTCTTCCTCCGCAGGCGCCACATCGCTCTCTTCCGAAATCTCCTGCTCCTCGGCAGCAACAGCTTCCGGCTCTTCGATATCAGCTGGCGCGGTTTCAGGCTCTTCCTGCGCTTCATCCTCCACAGGCGCCACGTCGCTTTCTTCCGAAGTTTCCGACTCCTCGGCTGCCGTCTCTACGACTTCCGCCTCCTCAGCCTCATCGTCGGATGCTTCCTCCGGAGTCGACTCCTCGAGAACGGGCTCTTCAGCCTCCTGCTCGACGGCAGGCTCGCCCTGAGGGGTGATGTCAGAAGATCCCTCTGCCTCAGACTCCTGGGCTGGCAGATCCTTCTGGTTATCGAGCTCAAAATCGTTTGTCATCCCAAACCAACCTATCCTAAATTGAAAATGAATCCAAAGAACCTCGCGAACAGGTAGTCAAGCACTGCGAGGAAGGTGCTCATGAAAGCCACAACGACCAAGACGATCATCGTCAGGCGGGTCGCTTCCTTACGAGTCGGCCAATTGACCTTGCGCAATTCAGTCGCTGCCTCTCGGAAATAGCGCACGATGAAATTGCCGCGCTTCTTTTTCGCTGCTTTTGCCTTTGCCACGGTCCATCTCCCTAGGGACAAACGACCCATCATTCGACGGTGTCGTTTAAGCATCCAGGCAGGCCAGGCAGGAATCGAACCCACAACCCCCGGTTTTGGAGACCGGTGCTCTCCCAGTTGAGCTACTGGCCTGTGAGGGGCATTCCCAGCCCCTACTTTGTCTCGCGGTGCAACGTATGCTTACGGCAGCGCGAGCAATACTTATTAAACTCCAACCGTCCCGGATCATTCCGGCGATTCTTTTCCGTCGTGTAGTTTCTCTCTTTGCACTCTGTGCACTCGAGTGTAATAACTGGTCGAACGTCTCTTTTTGCCATTACCTATCTTTCCAAATCCAAGGTTCAACCAAGGATGCCTACTCCTTGATATCGGTGATCACGCCCGCACCGACCGTCAACCCGCCTTCGCGGATGGCGAACTTCGAGCCCTTCTCCAGAGCCACCGGTGTGATCAACTCCACATCCAGATTCACGCTGTCCCCAGGCATCACCATCTCCACTCCCTCCGGCAACGTCACCGACCCCGTCACGTCCATCGTGCGGATGTAGAACTGCGGCCGGTATCCCGTGAAGAACGGCTTGTGCCTGCCCCCCTCTTCCTTCGTCAGCACGTACACCTCGCTGCTGAACT
>DAOVIK010000213.1 GCA_030673735.1 Anaerolineae bacterium | reverse complement strand
TCCGCTGGCGGTTCCGGTCTGGCGCATCGTGGTCACGTTCCAGCGCATGACATGCGGTATCCCTTCGGAGAGGCGCATGCTAGATGGAATGATGTATTTCGTGTCGCGAGTGTAATCGATCAGGTGTATGGAACCTGATCCCTCGGTTACGTCGAGAACGCTGATCTGATAGAACTCATTCTCTCTCAGCTGCCCCACGGAAGCCCACTGCAGCACGACCGTGTCATCGGCAAGCGAGAAGGGCGCGCCGTCGAGTGGAAGCAGCAGGTTGGGTGAGGGGTAGGGCGGGGGGCTGGTTGCCGTTGGTGTGGGACCGGGCGTGGGATACCGGCGGCAGAGAGGGATTGTCAATACCTGTCCCTCGTACACCGTCTCGGCAACCATGTCGTTCCATTCCTTGATGGCAAACATCTCGACGTCGTAAAGATCGGCGATGCGGCTCAGGGTGTCGTTGGCCTCCACCGTGTAGGGGATCGTCTGACAAGCATCCCTCGTCGCCTCAGCGGGTGACAAGGTTTGCGTAGGCATCGGGGAGGCGGTGGGCGTGGGTTGCGGAACATACACGATGGAGCCGACGATCAGGAGGTTGCAGTTGAGCCCGGGATTGGCGTTCAGGATCGTTGGAACGGAAACGTCGTAGATCGCTGCAAGAGCAAGGCATGTATTGCCGGAGGCGATGGTGTGCTCGTAGGGTGGCAGCGGCGTCCACGTAGCCGCGGGCGTGGGCGTGAGCGAAGCCTGCAGCGTGGGAGTGATGGTTGCAGAAGGAGTGGCGGTTTCTTCTGGAGCCGTAGCGCCGCCCAAGCCGGTGAAGCGAGCAGCGGCGAAAGCAAGTCCCGCCGAAATCAGGGAGAAAATGGCCAACAGGATCAGGGCCAGCGGGATGGATATTGTGATCTCGCGCCGCCGCTGGCGTACGCCCGTAGCGGAACGCGCACCTATTTCGGTGCCGCAGACGCTGCACCGCGTTGCGGTTCCACTCAGACGTGTTCCGCACCGTGGGCATACGCCCCCGGTGGTTGACTTGGCATTGGATTTCGCGCTCATCTCATGCCCTGATAGCTGTCCTGTTTCCGAGTCGACGGATTATACCAGTTGAAGGGCTTGAGCCAAAGCATCTTATGCAAACTTAGGAGAATCTCCCCCGGAAGTCACTTAGGAAGCGTTTCCGGAGCCTTGCAGTCCAAGCTGGGGGGCAATGCGGCACATGGATTGCAGCACGTGGTCCACATGCTCCCAGAGTTCAACGCCAAACTCAGCCGCGCCGCGCTCGATTTCCTCTCTGTTGACGGCGGCTGCGAAGCTCGCATCTTTCCACTTCTTCTTGACCGATTTCGCTTTCACATCGTGCACAGATTTTGAGGGGCGCACCAGAGCCACTGCGGTGATCAGCCCGGTGATCTCATCGCAAGCGAACAACGCGCGGTCCATCAGTGTTGTGCGGGGGACTCCGGTGTGATCAGCGTGGCTGAGAATGCAGCGCACGATATCCTCCGGAACCCCGCGCTCTCGCAACAGGGGCGCGCCTGCCTGCGGATGCTGCTCGAGAGTGGAATGGATTTCCCAATCGAAGTCGTGCAGCAAGCCTGCCAGCCCCCATGTTTCGGGATCCTCGCCGTGATCCACAGCGTAGTCTCGCATGGCAGCTTCGACGGCGAACATGTGCCGCTGCAGGTTGATGTTCTTAATAAATTCCTGAAGAATACCCAAGCCTTGGTCACGATTCATGATCGTTGATCTCCTGGGCCGGCGGAGGGCTGGCGGTCTCCCGTCCATGGACGTTGAGATCCCAGAGGGCGCGCAACGTTGCGGGTATTTCGCGCAGCCGCCAGAAGGCCATCGATGGCCTTGAGTATGCGCGCCGATCGGCAGCTACCCCAATCGAATCAATGCCGATGCCATCACAGATCAGCAGGGCGCGCGGGAGGTGAAAGCGCTGCGTTACGAGGATCGCATCCTTGATGGACCAACGTGTTGAAGCGCGGATGCAGGTCTCGAAGGTGCGTGTGCCCTCGTAATCAAGCCACAGCTTATCCCGGGGGACCCCGAGCTGCAAAATCAACTCGAGCATGGCGTCGGTTTCGTGATGGCCCATTCTTTCAGTGGCGCCACTGAGCAAGATCTGGCTGACCGAGCCGGCATGGTACAGCTCGGCGGCCGTGCGTACACGATCCTCGAGCACCCGCATCGGGCGCCCATCGGATCTTATGCCGGCCCCGAACACGATGGCCACCGATCGCTGAGGTGCGGAATCGGGCTCTAAGATGGCAGGTGCATAGCGGCGCGCCAGGATCCAGCCCGGAAGCGCAGCGGCGATGGCCATGACCGTTCCCAAGATGATAAAGGCAGAAAAGGTGCACCGTATGGGCCCAAGCATACACGCATTCTACCAGAACGGACCACCAGGGTACGGTTGGTGGCACATCCGTCTGTGCTATACTTTAACCAATCCTATTGATTGGATGATTAAGCCTGAGAGGCGCTGAGGCATAGCTTCAAATGGCTGAGCAACTACCTTCTGAGTTCCTGCGATATCTTTCCAAGAATGCCCGCAAAGCCGGAGAACGGCTGCCGCCGATTCCCAAATTGGCCGACCTACTTGGCATCAGCATAGGCAAGCTGCGCGAGCAGCTCGAGGTGGCGCGCACGCTTGGCCTGGTCGAGATCCGCCCCAAAACTGGTATTCGAACAAATGCTTACTGCTTTGCCACGGGGCTGCGCACGAGCCTGCTCTTTGCATTGGCAGTCGATCCGAGCTACTTCGAGCACTACGGAGTGCTGCGCAACCACATCGAAGCATGCTTCTGGCATGAGGCCGTAGTATTGCTGCAACCCGAGGACATTGAGCATCTCAAGCAGCTCGTGGGCACGGCTTGGAAGAAACTGAACGGCCAACCCATCCAGATTCCCCATGACGAACACCGCCACCTGCATCTCAAGATCTTCTCCCGCCTGGATAATCCATTCGTACTCGGCCTGTTGGAGGCGTATTGGGAAGGATACGAAGCCGTGGGCCTGAACGTGTACGCGGATTACGCTTATCTGTGCGAAGTATGGGAGTATCACGAGCGCATGGTTCAGTCGATCTCGGATGGCGATTACGAAGGGGGGTATCAGGCGCTTGTCGAGCACACCGGGCTGCTGCAGAAGCTATCCGAATTGGCACGCAGGACTTCGTCCGCCGATGGGCCTCGCTCATCCGGATCAGGGATACGAAGTGTGGAGTAACGATTGATGACCACTGCTGACACGGTATCCGAAAAGACATCAGGTTCGCCTGATGCAAGCCCGCAAATCGTGAACGACTTTTCCCTGGTCGTTGCCACGATCAACGGCACGGGCAGCCAGACTTCGAACATGGCCCTTCTGCGGGCCCTCTTCCGCATGGGCATCCCGGTAAATGGCAAGAATCTGTTTCCATCCAACATCCAAGGACTTCCGACCTGGTTCACCATTCGCGTCAACACCGATGGACACAGCGCGCGGCGCGAAAGGAACCAGATCTTGGTGACCATGAACGAGGCAACCTACGAAGAGGATCTCGCCTATCTTGATACAGGCGGCGTTTGCTTCTTTCCTGACACCTTCAAGGTAAAAGCCACGCGGCCCGATGTGCTCTGCTACCCGATGCCGGTGAAGAAGCTTGTGCAGGAGGCTGCTCCTCCGAAGCATTTGCGGGATTACGTCAAGAACATGGTCTACGTGGGTGTGGTGGCTGAGATGCTGGGCATCGAACTGGAGGAGATCCGAGGCGCCTTGGAGACTCACTTCCGCGGGAAGAAAGCGCCGATTGAGCTCAACATGGGCATCGTCGAGCAGGCGGCCGCGTGGGCGCGCGAGAACCTGACTAAGAAGGATC
>DAOVIK010000043.1 GCA_030673735.1 Anaerolineae bacterium | reverse complement strand
GCTCACTATCGGGCCCGTCCATGATGATGGCCGATGGCTGGGCGCCAATAATCCGCTCGAGCGCTCCCGGCTGGGGAGGATCCATGACGTTCATTTCCAGATCATGCTCAACCTGCCGAAGCTTGCTGGCAATGCCGTCAGCGAGGAGTGAGCGTGCGGATAGGATGACAATGCGCATCGGCAATCTGTCTTCCATCATCTAAGCGAGACGCCCGTATTTGTCTTTGTGAAGAATATCGCGATTGGCAGCCGCGCTCCACACCCTTTAGCACGATTTCGAATCACGCAAAAGGGTAGTTCTTTCGAAACGATTTAGAAGATCAGTTGCGGGTATGGGCTGATCTATCCAACCCGAAAGGGTAGTGCAATGGGTGATGGCCTTGCCGGTATAGCAGCAGCATGGGGGGAGTTATTCGGAAGACGATGATGAGTATGGGAAGACGCAGCAAGCTACTTGAGGGAGTGAGAGTGCTGTCTAAGCGATGTCTTGCGTGTCAGGTGCAAGAAGGCCGGCCCGGATGGCTTGTGTGACGGCCTCAGTACGGTTCTTGGCGCCAAGCTTTTGCAGGATGTTCTTCATGTGATACTTGACGGTGTTCTCACTGATGCTGAGCTGTTCGGCAATGGCCTTGTTCGAGTGCCCGGCAGCCACCAATCCCAGGAGTTCGATCTCGCGCGATGAAAGCGAATCCGGATGCTTTATCTTAGTTGGCCTTTCGGCCACACCTTTGATCAAGCGCGCGGTCATCTTTCCCGTGAGCGCCGCTTCTCCGCGCTCCAAGCCCCGCAGGAGCTCGAGGAACTCCTCGGCAGTGAGACTTTTCAGCAGGTATCCGCTGGCTCCAGATGACACACTTTCCAGCAGCAGTTCGTCCTCGTCAGAGACGGTAAGCATCACGACCTGAATATCCGGCAGCTTGGCCTTGATCTTGCGAAGGGCTTGAGGGCCATTCATGATGGGCATGGTGATGTCCAGCAGCACCAGGTCGGGTTTCAGCTCGAGCGCAGCCTCGACCGCCGCGCGGCCATCACCGACTTGACCGATGACCTGGTGGCCAGCCGCTTCCAGCAGGCTGACAATGCCGTCGCGAAATAGTGAGTGATCGTCGGCGACCAAAACACGCATGATTTCAGTCCTCCTGGTTTCTCAGTTTCACGACGACGCGCGTTCCATTACCGCTGGAGGAGTCGAGCCGGAATTCGGCTCCGATGGCCTCAGCCCTTTCGCGCATCGTATCCAAGCCGAATTTGAGCGCGGCATCGGGCGGAGGATCCTCTGGGTCGAATCCTACCCCATTATCCCTGATGCTCAGGGTCATCGAGCGGTTTTCAGGGTTCATGCTGACCCAGGCCTGAGAGGCAGAAGCATGCTTGCGGATGTTGGTGAGGGCCTCCTGTACGATACGCAATAGCTGGAGTTCGGTCTCCGCCGGAAGCGAGCGCCTTTCGACCTCGGGAGCGATGTTCAGCTCCACTGGAATGCTGGTAAGACGGCTGAATTGGGTCGTGTATTCTCTGAGCGAGTTGGCCAACCCACCGCCAATCTTGCTTGCCATGTGCAGGCCGAGTATGGCTTCACGCACGTCAATGAAGACTTCGCGAGTGGCATCTTCGAGTTCGGAGAGTTGTTGCTCGGCGTCTTTGGTTTTCTTGTTTTGGAGCAGCAGGCGCGTTGCGATGGCCTTGGTGTTGACGTATCCCAGCAGTTGAGACAAGCCATCGTGAAGCTCGCGGGCGATGCGTCTGCGCTCCTCAACAATGGCATGTTCGCGCACGTTCGTGCGTTCCTGCGCCGCGCGGCTGTGCTGCTCCAGGTCGCTTGCCATCTTGTTGAAACTCTCGGCCAGTTCGTCAAGCTCATCGCTGGGCTGCGCCGGGATCGGCACGCGCGCGGAAAAATCTCCCGCTGCAAGCATGGCTAGGGGGTCGCGGAACGCCTCCACGCGGCGGACAACCATCCAATGCATTAGCAAGTAGGCGCCCAAGGTCACGACCAATCCTCCTGCAATAGCTATCAGAAGGCCTACTCTTAGGTCGTCGATGATCTGCTCCTCCAAATCCAATATCGACATGTCGAAGAGCAGCATGCCAAGGTGAGTACCTGAGTCCACATGGCAAGACGCACAATCGGCTTCATTGAGGATCGGAGTGGTGATGCGTAGTATCCCGCCACTTGCACCTAGATGCAGGGTCCGGGGACGTTCCTCGCTTGGTAGGTTATGACACTCCTCGCATCCAACGGCGTCACGCTGCAAGATCATGCCTGCATCGGATGCATCACTAGAGGCATAGATACGACCGTCGACATCGATGATCTGTACGCTGCTCACGCCCTGTACATCTCCCAGGTTGATCAATGCCTGAGTGATCATGCGGTCGTCGTTGTCGGTCATGGCAGTGCGCAGGCTACCCAGGACAACATCCCCGAGTTGCTGGACAGAGCGCGCGGTGTGGGTATCGTGGAGTTCCCTCTCGTTCAGGTAATCGATGAAAGCGAGCGATAACATCGCCAGCAGGATTGGCAGACCAACGCCAATCGCGAGCCTGGCTCGCAGGCTGGATTGCAGGGGGATTAGACGAGATGAGAGTTTCTTCGACACTGTCTACCTATGACTAGACGAACTACCAATCGGGTAGCAATTGCCGCTATCTTCGTGCCTACCCGTGTCAGCATTATCAAGGAGAGAGGTGGACGAGTCAACGCAAATGCGCATTATGTTTGAAGCTGAAGATCACATTCCTGCAAATTGCCCCGAAATTGGGAGGGAATCATGGATAGGGCAAGACTTCTGGAGTCCCGGCAGGACGACCGCGCAGAATACTGCAGGGGGTTGGTGGTTTGGCCGCCACAATGTCCACACTCAGTTGAGCGCTAGCTACCCATTTGTGTTGGATTGATCGATGCTAGTTATCGAGAGCCCCTTCGGCAATCCAATCCAGGATGAGCCGTATCTCATCTTGTGGCAGCATACCGGAGGGCGGCATCAAACCTCCTTGCGGGACGGTTCCCAAGAGCCACTGTGCGAGCAAGCTTTCCTGGGGATCTCCTGGAATGACAACCGGAGCGTTATCGCCAGTGGTCATCACGTTCTCATAGCCGTCGGCATTCCATCCGCCGAGGGATCCGTGGCAAACCGCGCATTTGGCCTGCAAGATGGGAACAACATCGTTTGAGAAGGACGCAGCGCTCGGCGTTGGGGTGTCCTGTGATTCGCTCAACCCTCGAATGAAGAACACGAGTTGATCGATTTGCTCAGAGGTAAGAATCTCTCCCCAAGCGATCATGGCCGTTGTCTCGCGGCCTCGGTCGATGATAGCGAAGAGCTCCTGATCGGAGTACATGGATGCGAATGCCTCGCCGGCTAGCTCCGGCCCGACGAGCCCCTCACCGGCTGGCCCATGGCACTGGCTGCAAACTGCGTCGTAGATGTCTTCTGCCGATAAGGGTACTGGAGGGACCACTACCTCCGGAGGAAATTCGACTGGAGGATTGTCTTCCCAGGAGCGCATCAGCGCCACGATGGCATCGATCTCATCATCGTCCAAGGGGCCACCGTAGGCGCTGCCAAACGGTGACATACCGAAGTTAGGTTGGCCTTGGGAGATGATGGCGCGCAGTGTGACGTCGTCGCGCGTGGTGAGGTATTCGGCCGTGCTGATTGGCGCAATAATATCGCCTTGCAGTGCTGGATTCGGCCCCCCTTCTCCGAAGTCGCCGTGACAGGAGGCGCAGTTCTGTGCGAACAATTGCTGGCCAAAATCGATGCCGGCGCCTTGAGCGGCGTCGAGGGTGTAGTTCACCAGAGCGGCGAGCTGCTCCGATGTGAGTATCTCTCCCCAAACCGGCATGAGTTCGTGAGCACCGCCGGTGGCGATCGCCTCACGCGCGGTATCGAAATTCTCGCTCTGCGGAACGCGTTCTCCGTGGCAGGCGGCGCAATACGAAGCGAACAGATCAGTGGCGCCAGGTTCGGAGGATGGATCGACCACGTAGCGCGCGAGTGCATCAAGCTGAGATGCTTCGAGCGCGTCGCGCCATGGAGGCATATCGAGATGCAGTCCTCCTTGGCTGATGATCACTTCCAAATCACTTTGATCGCCTGAATAGGCGACGGAGCGTCCGTGGCAGGAGGAGCAATTGAGAGCGAACAGGCGCTGCCCATCGGGAGCTGCCAGGAAGTTCAGCAAGCTGGTACGTTGCTCGGCGGTTATTTCTTGGGACCAATCGCTTATATCGGCGTCATCATGCGCATCGTATTCTGCGCCAAGGTCGATAGCGCGCCTCAATTCCAACAGATCGCCGGCAACGAGATCAGACACCTCATGGCAATCACCGCAGTACTGTGTGAAGAGTTGGTTCCCGCCGGGGGATTGGATGAAGCCGGCGAGCGCGTCAATCTCATCTGAAGTCAGGTCTGCATTCCAGGCAGGCATGTCTTCGTGTTTCCCCAAGGCGATGACGGAGTGCAGGTTGGTTCCCATTGGAACGCTGATCGAAGGGCCATGACATGGGGCACAGTTCTCAGTGTATAGGGCAGCAACTTGGTCGCCTTGGGTAGTTTCAGCCGGAGGGGGCGCTTCGACGACGGAGAGGACCGTCAACACGATGATCCCTACGACGACAATCGATGACCCCGCGATGACGAGTGGCCGGGACGAGAAGTGGCGGCGGGCAGATCTATCCAGCAAGGGAAGCGCAGCCAACAAGAGGAGAGCAATCGTGGGCAGCACGATGGCACCGATCACTTCCAGCCTGCCCGGAAAGTACTTCAGGAGTTGGAACAGAAAGAGGAAGTACCATTCAGGCCGCGGGGTGTAGCTTGTGTCAGCGGGATTGGCGCGCTCCTCCAACGGAGCGCCCACGAAAAAGGCCAAGCCCAGAAGCGCAACGAACATGATCAGGGATACAATAGCGTCCTTGAAGAGGATGTTCGGATAGAAGGGAACACCCTTTTTCTTCTCCTCTTCGTAGCGCTCCAGATACTCTTTCTTCTCTTCTTCCTTCATCAGCTACTCCTCGCGCTTCGGGACGGCGCTGATGCCGATGTGAATGATCAGGTAAAGGTGTGCACCCACCAGCAGCAATACCGTTGCCGGAAGGACCCAAATATGGACGCCGAAGAAACGCGCCAGCGTAACGGCCGAGAGTTCCTCGCCGCCGCGCATGATGCGCAATATCCAATTACCGATTACTGGTGTGACTTCGGCGATGCGAGTGCCGACGGTTGTGGCCCAATAGGCTTTCTGGTCCCAGGGCAGCAAATAGCCGGTAAACCCGAAGCCGATCACGATGAGTAGCAGTCCTACCCCCGTCCACCATGTGACTTCACGTGGATACTTGTACGCGCCGTGAAAAATTACCCGCAGCATGTGCAGCACGGTCAGTACGACCAAGGCGCTTGCACCCCAATGGTGCAAGCCGCGGATCAGCCATCCAGCGGTCACTTCTGTAGTGATATATTGCACGCTGTTGTATGCATGATCCGGCGTCGGCACGTAGTACAGCGTGAGCAGGATGCCGGTTACGGCTTGATTGACGCCGACGAATAGCGTTGCGCTCCCCAGGGTGAAGAGCCAATTGATCTTGGGTACCTTGCGCAGGAAGATCGCATCCCACACTTGACGCCAGGCCAAGCGCTCATCCAACCAATTTGCCAGTCGTGATGCCATGCTAGCCTCCTAGCACGTACAGCTGCCCATCTTCGGCCTTGACCTCGAAGCGATCCAGGGCTCGCGGTGGAGGACCGCTAGCGACGTTGCCTTCGGTGTCGAAGACGGCATTATGGCATGGGCAGAAGAAATGATCTTGATCTGAGATCCACCGAACTCTGCAGCCAAGGTGAGTGCAGATATTGGACATAGCGACAAAGTCGCGGCCGTTGTCCGTACGCACATAGACTGCCAATTCCTCCTCGTTCACAATCCAGCCGGTCTTGCGTTGAATCCGCGCCTTGAACAACGTGGGAACGTTGAGTTCTACCTTGGATGTGGACCCCAGCCTGATCCATTCTTGCGCCTCACGGCCGCGCAGCGCGGGTCCAATGATGTAGGCGACTCCAGGAATTGCGAATGCAGCGCTGATAAGAGCGCCGATGGCCCACGTGGCGATGCTCATGAAGCTACGTCGGTTGATATCCTGGCTTTCTTCCATTCTTTCCTCTCTCGCAATTGCTCCTCGTGCGGAGTACGGTCTTCACAGTTCATTGTGAATGTAATTTCTCGCTGCGAAAAGTACTCAAACTAGCTGCAGCTAGGCAACTATCTCGGGTGATCGACCTGCAGCTGTAGAAGGATCTTTGGATGCAGGATTCTACAAGGCAGTCATGGGATGTTTGAGGGCAAATAGTAATCTCGCTCGACGATGACGATAGGCAGGAATCTTATCACACGGAGGCCTGGGCTTGACGCATAAACCTGAGGCTCACTTCTCTGGAGCTCCAGCTGCGATCCAATCAATGAGATGCACCAGCTCCTCGGCCGTCAATTGGCCAGGATGCGCTACTTCTCCCGTCTGTTTGAGAATAAGCAAACTCGAATCGGGATCACCGGGCATGACTGCAGCACCACTCTCGCCTCCAATGAGCAAGGTCTCGTAGGAGGTTACGTCCAAGCCCCTGAGGCCGCCCGGACCATGGCAAGCGCTGCACCTCAAGTCCAGAAGCGGGCCGATAGTGGCCTCATATGTTTGCTCTCCCGAATCTGTGGAAGGAGGGAAGGGAGTGGGCGTTTCCGGAAGCTGCTGCAGCAGTATCTCGCGCAACCCAGGGGCATCGAAGCCCGCATATGGCCAAGCCACGCCATGGCAGGCGCTGTTGGAGCAGAACGACGTGTTGCTGGTCCCGCCCGGATCTTCAGTGCTGTGGCAACTTGAGCAACTGACGTCAAAGATATCACGGTGCAAGGCGATCCAATTGGGATTCAAGTGGTTTTCCGGCTCAGGTCCCCGGCTGATCTCGATCAGGGCGACGATATCGGCAGGGCCGACCACGACCGGTATCGAGTGGCACAGGTTGCACTCCAAACGGATAGCCTCTCCCTGAGTATTCAAGTGCTCGCCATCATGGCAGCGAAGGCATCCGGGAGAATCCTGATGACCGACGTTGTTCGCGTGTGTGGTCCAATCCAGGCTTTGCTCTCGAAAGACGCTCTGCTCGTAGGAGTCTTGCAGCGCGGCGATGGCGTTGTCAATCAGATCTAGATTCTCATCATAGAAGTCGGGATAGGAGGTGCTGTAGTAACCCGCCAAGCCCGCAAAGGCATTCAGGGCCAGCTCGTCTGAATCGTAGCTGCGGCTGAGCAACTCAACAGCTTTGCTGCGGATATCGGGAATTGCCGAAGAGATCGCGTTGCGCGAGATCAGTTGATCGACGCTGGCTTCCGGAGGAAGGATCAGGTGTGTGATTCGATTGTGGCAGGTGATACAGTCCATCTCAAGGAGTTGAAATTCGTCGAGCGTGTCGACGGAAAACTCTGAGCCGAGTTCGACATAGTCAGTGGTTGATCCGTCGGTTTCAACGACGCGCACGAAGGGGATGCTTTGCTGCTGTCGATCTTCGGCGTAGAAGAGCACTTGGTTCTCAATATGCCAATGGATGCCGCGGCCGAGGCCCTGTCGCTCTGTTCCACCGCCTGTCTTGAGCGTAAGGTAGGTTGTAATGGGAGTGTTGTTGCGATCATTACCATAGCGCGTGATCTCGCGCAAGCTATCGTCGGAGAACTTTTCTGGAAAGTGGCAGCGCTCGCAAGTCTCGCGGGCTGGACGTAGATCATCGGCCTCGATGGGAAACTCATAGTCCTTCAACGCAAGACTGATGATGTGCTTGATATCGCCGGCTTTGCGCGTGATCCGCGTGGCGATGAAACCGCGGCCGATGTGGCAATCAACGCAATCCACCCGCGCGTGCGGTGAAACCAAGTAGGCGGTGTACTCCGGAGGCATGGTGTGGCACACTGTACCGCAGAACTCGGGGGAGTTTGTGTAATCCCAAGCGTACGCGCCCGCGATGATCAAGATCACTGTTGCAGCGCCCAGCGTGATGTATGGAAGCAGACGAGGCACAACTCCCGCATCGGGGGGTGGAAAGAAGAAGGAACGCAGACGTTTCACGATCGTACTCATGCTCTACTCTCAATTGATCGGATTGTCGTTCTCCTACTCAGGTGTGCCGCCATCGATCCATTGGCTGATCAGAGCCAATTCCTCACCGCTGAACTGCCCGGGATGGTCACCAGTGGCTTGCCTTGTGATCAGCAAGCTCGAGGCAGAATCGCCGGGGATGATAGCGGGGCCTGAATCGCCTCCAGCGAGCATACTTGCATAGCTGCTCAGGTCCAATCCACCGAATGCTGCGGTGCTGCTGTGACAGGTACCGCATCTCTGCGCGAAGAGATCGGCAAAGCCTTCACTCCACGACTGTGGCGCCTCTGCAGGGGTAGTAGGACTGGGGATCGGGCTGGGGATCGGTGTTGGTGTGAGTGGGGAGTAGACGACGACATCTTCCGGAGGGGGAACTGTTGTAATGGCGGTTTGCTCGAAGGTTGTGAAGTAGTAGATACCGAAGAGCATTGTCGCTCCCGCAAGGAGATACAGCGGCAGAAAGATGCGCCGGCGGCGAGTTGCAGCGACGGGATCCGGCTCTCTGTGGGCAACGCCGGCCTTGAGATCGGCCAGTTCGAGCGGGTGGTCGTGGATCATCTCTTCCTCACTCAAACGACCCGTGAACATGCTCATGTTGAAGCCGCGGAGGTGGACGTGGTATAGATGCCAAACAATGATCGACAATACGGCCAACAGGGCTTCGCCGCCGTGGGCAGCCTTGGAGGCAGGAATGAACTCGCCGGGCAGAAGGCGCGCAGTGGCAATCGGGTTCCACATCATAAAGCCGGTGACGCCCATGATCAGCGTTCCCCAGATCATGAACCAATACTCGGCTTTCTCATCAAACGTGTACCGTCCCTGCTGCGGACGTTCCTTGCTAAAACCGAGGTTGTAGGCCAGTGAGCGGAGGGCATTGCGCAGGTCCGTGATCCCAGGAATGGCGGTGGGACGGACGCGGAGAACCAGGAGTTTGTAGAGCACCACACCAACGTGGTAAACAGCTTCAACCATCAATACTACGGAAGCGAGACGATGGATGGCACGTACATTCTCAACGCCGCCTAAGAAGGATATGATGCCTTGCGAGATCGTAACCAGAGCATACTTCTGCACCAGCCCGGTAATGGCCAGGACAACGAAGCTCAATACCACAATCCAGTGCTCGACACGCTCAGGAACCGGGAAGCGAAGATATCGACGATCGTTACCCATGTCGTTGCTCCCGGATGCGATTGAAGACCCGCCGCCCGACATCGGCGAACACAAACAAGAGCATCGCGCCAATCACAGTGGGTATGAAGATCTTGTAGAAGAGATCGACGAAAAAGACTAGCGGCCAGCGTTCACGACTGGGTGGGTAGTGATTGAGCCATGCGCTGGGGAAATTCGCCGTAGCATCGGGGTGGCACTTTCGGCAGGTTGTGAGCAGGTTCTCCTTGATTACCGTGCTTTCAGGATCATCCGTATGCCGCATGTCGTGCACGCCATGACAGTCGATGCAAACCGGCTTGTTGGTTTCCTGATCTGGCGCTATGTCCTCGAAGAGCACTACAGTTGTTCCATGGAAGTCGGAGACATATGTTTCGAAGACATGCGTGCTGATGCCGTATGGCTCCATGAGGTCTGGATCTGCGTGACAGCCGGCGCAGATTTGGGGAGAGAAAAGGCGAAATGGTGCGAAGTTGGAGGGGCCTTCGATGTCGTGAACCCCGTGACAGTCAATGCACGTAGGCACATCCGGGTTGCCTTCACCGATCAATGCCGCACCGTGCACGCTCTCCTTGTACAGGTTGTAGATCTCGGAATGACAACGCTCACACGTCTGAGGAATGCCTGCCGGTTGCTCACTGAGCG
>DAOVIK010000096.1 GCA_030673735.1 Anaerolineae bacterium | reverse complement strand
TGAGGATATTTTGGCGCCGGATGTTCTGCAAGCTGCCGTCGACATGGCGGGGGAAGTGCCGGTTTTGATCGTCAACCAGCCGATGTTTGTGAGCGATGGCGAGAACAGCGATATCCGCTACAACCTCAACTATCCTCGTTGGGCCTATGATGACTACAAGGTCTGGTTCGGCCGGCAATGCCAGGAGAATGGTTGGTCCTGCCTGGACTTGTGGGATTTGATCAATCCCTCTGAGTTCACCAACACCGCATTCCACTACACGCCCGTAGGCTCGGGGCAGCTGGCCGCCGTTCTTGGCGATGCGATCCTCGAACTCGCCAACGCCGGTTCCTCCCCATAGCGTAATCAGCGTTGCCAGGTCGGGTATCCAATCCCCCCTCGCAGTTCCTTCATCGTTTGTAACTTGAGACTCGCTGCTAGCTTTCTTTGCATTTTGCACGGAGAGCAGGGCGGGATTCCGCGCAAGACGGGGCTTCGAGAAAGCCTGACATCCACAAGCTCACAGAGTGTGTCGATATATGATTTGGACGTGCTTCTCCCATGAAAGTGAAGGGCAGGAGCGGAATATTCGTTTAACCATAACCCAGGATAGACGTATGGCGGGAGGCCATGAAGATACATCGTGTCGTCGTGGGGGGCGCTGCAATCATCATTCTGGGAATTGCGCTCTGGAGCGGAATATCTCTAAGCAAGGCGCAGATGGTTTACGACCAAGACCAGGAGATGAATCCAACGGCGGCTCCGTCGGACACAACGCCTGAGCCGCAAGCGGAGACCGCCACTGTTGTGACGGCCTCGGCAACGGCAGCCCTCACGGAAGTCCCTACACCAACAGAGGATATTCTCCTTCCACCAGAGCAATTGGAGGATTGGCCGGTGATCCCCACGCTTAGCCCGGCCATGGTGGAAGTTTACCTGCAAGGAATCGAGATGGGGAACGATCCTCGCAGGTTTTCCAAGGCCGGTGATTGCCAGAATCTTCCGGCAATGTACCTTGGCTTGTTCGATACGCCGGGATCCTACTTCTTGAGGTTGTCGGAAGGCCATCTGCAGGAAACGATTGACCACTTTCAAGGATCTTTCAGCCGGGACAGCATGGCGGTCAAGGGGGGTTTCACCTTCCCTGCACTGTTCTCGCCGCTTCGCGCCGATCCGAACTTCTGCAGCCCCGGAGAATCGCCGCTAGAGTGCGAGTTGCGAATCTGGAATCCCACGTTCTTGATCGTAAGCATGGAGTACCCTTTTCCGGGACGTACGGCAGAGACATACGAGCAATATCTCACGCGAGTCGTCGAGCACGCGCTGGCTCGCGGGATTGTACCGATTTTGACGACCAAGGCAGATAACATAGAGGGCGACAACAGCATCAACCAGGTGATCGCGCGCGTGGCCTATCGGTATGATGTTCCGATGATGAACTACTGGCTTTCTGTCCAAGAGCTGCCATATGGGGGCATTGATCTATCGGACACACTCATCCCGGGTTTCCACACTACGGCTGTAGCGCGCAGCTTCCGGAATTATGATACCTTGAGAACCCTGGATGGGTTTCTGAGAACGGTTCAGTCGCTGTTGCCATCGCCGTAGCATTGCTCGCGGCTGATATTCCAGGGGCTCGAAATCGCCAGCAGGACTGCGGTAGATTAGGCGCAGTGCTTCCGTTGGAAGTCGATGACCAAACGCACGCACACAGGAAACCCAATCATTTGGATGGCGACCGTCTTGGCATCCGCCACAGCGATTGCCCTTGCTGTCTTCTCGGTGCCCGATCCGACGCTTGAATCCTCATCCAACCTGCCGCGCGCTGATGGGCAACAGACCGCGACGCCGGATTTGAGAGTCGCGACCCCCACGTCGCCCCCCTCGGCCACGATTGTCCCCTCACCAATCCCCACGGCGACTTCAGCGCCTGACTTCGTCTACACTGTGCAGCCCAGCGATACGCTGTGGGACATCGCGCGGCGCTTTGACGTGACCGTCGACTTCATCGTGAACGCAAATCCAGATCTAAATTCGGTGGAGCTTCTGCACACAGGTGATGAGATCCTGATTCCGGGCGTGGACATCGACCCCGGGACGATTCCCGACCCAGAATGGCCCATAACCGGACAAGTCACAGCGGATGCGGAGGGGCTCAGGCTGCGAACCAAGCCTAGTCTGGATGGTGAGATCCTATACAGTCTTCCGGCCTTGACGCCGCTCACCATCGTCGGCAAAACTGAGGACGAAGAGTGGCTGACAGTGCGGACGCCCTACTTGGATGGCGGCTGGGCGAAATCGGATTGGATCGAGGTCTTCATCGATCTAGAGGAAGTCCCGGTCACGTGGTATTCGGCCGAGGTCTCACAAGGAGGGCAGCCGGGCGGAGGAGGTGCCACGCCAGTTCCGGGCGCAATGCCCGAGAGTTATGCGTTTGTCTCCGGCGTCTCGGAGGATCTGCGAGAGATCTACCGCTTGGGTTTGAGCATGGGAAATCGATCGAACGTGTTCTCAAAGGTTGGCGACAGCATCACGGTGAACATCAGTTTTATGACCCCCTTCGGCACGCATTCCTATGCGCTTTATGACCATACCTATCTCCAATCCGTGGTTGATTACTACAGCGCCTCATGGGCCCGAACTCACAATTCCTTTGCCAATGTGAGTCTGGCGGCCGGAGTGGGCTGGACGAGCTGGCGGGTGATTACAGCCGGAGAGGGAGATCCCGGATTCTGCAATGCAGACGAGACCCCTTTGGAATGCGAGTATCGTTGGCTTCGCCCCTCGGTGGCAATCATCATGCTGGGAACCAATGATGTCCCAGGCACGGAACCGAGGAGCTTTGACTATCCTCTGCGTGAGATCATTGAAACTTCGCTGGAGAACGGCGTCATCCCCGTGTTGACCACGATACCGCCCTTGCATGGATATGATGTCTCGGCGCGAGTGCTTGCTTACAATCGGGTAGTCGCTGCACTGTCTGGGGAGTATGGTGTTCCCATGATCGACTATTGGGCGGCGGTGCAAGGGCTTCCCAATGATGGGCTTAGTTCGGATGGCGTCCATCCTTCGTCGGCGCCGGGAGGAGACAACGGATACCTGAGTTCAGGCAATCTGCGTTACGGATGTCCTATGCGCAATCTCGTCACTCTGCAGGCACTGGACCTGATCCTGAGAGACATCATCGAAGCCGAATGACTGCTGGCGGATGACGCCGGGCTTGCCGGTGTCCAGCCGGGAAGAGGCCTTGGCATCCTCCGGGCAGATCGCGGCATGCCGCGCAGCGCTGCAACCGTGGTAAGATTCTGGCTATCCTTGAAGAAAGCGCTTGAGGCGGGCTGCCCATGGGTTGACGCAATACTTGGTGCAGAGTCGGCCGAGGGGCAATGGGCACGAAACGAAGGATTCTAACCTTCAAGATACTTGTGAACCCTAGGTGAATTGCGCGCTTCTTGGCATATGCAGCACCTCCGGTGGAACTCGCAAGGCTGGATGTGCTGTATCTTTGCTAGAGTGGAGAATTTCATTCAGCTCGAGTTTGGTGAACGCTGTTGGCCATTAGGAGGAATGCATGACGCCCAAGCGCTGGAAGATCACGATCTTGGCCGGATTACTGCTGCTGGGTTTGGCTGCATGCGGCGGTGGGATCTCGCCCGGCGGAGTGATCGAGGCCTATTTGGCCGCGGTTGTGGCCAAAGATGAGGTAATGTCGGTAAACCTTTCCTGCTTGGATTGGGAGGAAGATGCACGGGCAGAAGGCGCAGCGTTCGATGCCAATGAAGTGGCCTTAGAGGATGTTTCCTGCCAGGCGGTGGAGAAAGACGAAACCAGCGCGCGCGTTGCCTGCAGTGGAAGAATACGATTCAGTTACGACGGCGGGGTAGAAGAGCATCTCGTTCTCGAAGGCCGCTTTTTCCGCGCCGTCTTCGAGGATGGCGAGTGGAAGATGTGCGGCTACCAATAGAGCCGTACACCTGCGAGGGGAACAGCGCAATAATGGATCTCCCTGCTTCGTGGTAGAAACCTGCTGCGGCGGGCTCGGGCCCTAGATTCATGAGGAACCGGTCGGAATGAAAATTGCCAAGTGGTGGTTGTCCCTATTGGTGGTCATGTTGGTCACAAGTTGTGGTCCGTCTGAATTTGATGTCATGCAGACGGAGGTCGAGTTGACGCTGCGGGCACACATCGAGGGTACGGAAACGCAATCCGCATTGGACATACCGACGCAAGCGCCAACAGCGGAGCCCACCACGGAAGAGCCAACACAGACCAATACACAGGAGCCTACAGAGACCCCGACGATTACGCTAACCTCGACGCCCGATACCCGCCCACTGCCAGAGGATTGGCGCTCTTGGCCTATCGTGCCCGATCTGCCCGCGCACTTGATCGAGGTCTATTGGGACGGGATCGAACGGGGCAATGACCCCACCCGCTTCTCGAAAGTGGGAGACTGCGGCCTCATCCCTGCAGCCTTTTTCGGCATTTACGACAGACCTGGCCAGTATTACTTGGGGGACCGGTATGCCTATCTGCAAGAGACCATCGACAATTTCGCTGGCTCCTTTGGGCGAGAGGGCTATTCGCTAAAGGGCGGCATGAACTTCCCAGCGATCTTCTCTCCGCTGCGAGCCGATCCGACCGTCTGCTTGCCGGGTGAATCGCCGATTGAGTGTGAGCTGCGCGTCTGGAAACCCTCATTTATCTTCATCGCCATCGAAAACCGGTATGCGGGTCGGACGCTCGAAGGCTATGAAGAATACCTACGACGGGCGGTTGCTTTGGCGCTTGAAAATGACACGGTGCCATTCCTGGCAACCAAAGCTGACAACGTGGAGGGGGACCACCGATACAACCTCGCCGTAGCGCGTGTTGCGTACGACCTGGATCTGCCGCTCTGGAATTACTGGTTGGCGGTGCAGCCCTTGCCGGACCACGGCATCGACTGGGCGACGGACGCACACGGCTTCCACCTGACCGTGGCGGCATGGAACATGCGCAGTTCCAGGGGATTGCGCACGCTCGATCGTGCGTGGAGAACGGTCAACGGCGAGGACCTTCCATAGTGAGGCCGTAGAGAGCATCAACCATCTGCGTTGTTGAGAGGGAATCCATGGGGAAGTTGGTCGGTCTGATGGTTCTAAGTATGCTCTTGGCGGGGTGTGGGCCTGCAGCAGGGGATGTAGGCACGCCAGAGCCTTTTCCGAAAGCGACCACCACGGAAACGGCAATACCCCCAAACACCAGCACATTTACCCCCGAGCCGACCCCAACCATAACACCGACTCCTCTGCCTTCCCCCACGCTTTCTCCCACTCCGGGACCGACACCAAGAGGGGGAGCCAAATGGATTGCCTTTAGCATCGTCGAGCGAGTTCTCGGGGAGTATGAATCGCAAGGCGTCTATCGCATGGCCGTGGATGGTAGTGAGTTGGAACTGATCTTAGAGCCTGGCTATACACTGCTAGGGATTTCGCCGAGTGGGCTGCGGATGCTTGTCAGCGCCGGAAGCTCGCTCTATGTCATGGGCACGGATGCCTCGAACCAGCGTTTGCTCACGGATACGTTCTACGACCTGGGCAATGATAGCGCTTATTGGACCTCCGATGAGCACAAGATCGTTTATATCGAGGGCGACGGAACTGACAATGCCGTGATTGTGGGACATCCCGACACATCCGAACGAACACTCATCTCCCAGGATGCTCTCAATCCCATAGAGTTGTTCCCGACATTGGATACCACTGGTGTCTTCTGGTGCGCAGGATCATGCATCTCCGAGGGTGACTGCACAAGGGAAGCATTGATTTGGTCGTCGATCGATGGAGCAATGCAAAGGACGATGCGCGAGGAAATCAATAGGCCTATAGCCGCACCCATGGGCGACATCATCGCCTATTTCATAACGGATGCCCTGGGTCGCAGCCAGCTGGAGGTCGCAGCACTCGACGGATCGCAAGCTGAACTGATCTATGTCTACGGAAGTCACTACATGGACTATGGATGGTCGCCTAGGAGTAGCCAACTCGCCGTGATTGTGGCTGACCGGAGCGCCTACTCGGGCATTATTACAGGCTACCGCTATTACATCGTGAACACCGCACGAAATGCGGCAGATGTGCTTAGCTGGCCGCTTGGGGAGAATACCAACCTGGTATGGTCTCCTGATGGCTTGCGGATCTTGTTTTCTGGTACTGGACAAACCGACACAGGATTCCACATCAATATGACGGTTTACGATCTGTTCCGGGGGCAGGGGTTCGAGGTGCAGGATTGGGAGATTTTCACGAGCACGGATTACGTGTTCATACCGCATGCGTATTGGATTCCGTGATTCCACCTGCGTGCAGCCAGAGTTCGGAGCACACCGCCAGCGAGGCGTTGGCGAAGTGCAACAACCATCTGGCCCGGCTTCCGCAATTCATGGCTGAGATGATCCGAGAGCGATGATGACAGATAGCATTCTTCCC
>DAOVIK010000030.1 GCA_030673735.1 Anaerolineae bacterium | reverse complement strand
GCCACCGGTGTGATCAACTCCACATCCAGATTCACGCTGTCCCCAGGCATCACCATCTCCACTCCCTCCGGCAACGTCACCGACCCCGTCACGTCCATCGTGCGGATGTAGAACTGCGGCCGATATCCCGTGAAGAACGGCTTGTGCCTGCCTCCCTCTTCCTTCTTCAGCACATACACCTCGCTGCTGAACTTCTTGTGCGGTGTGATCGAACCCGGGTGCGCAATCACCATTCCTCGCTCCACATCCTCGCGCTCGATCCCCCTCAACAACAAGCCCACGTTGTCTCCCGCCTGTCCCTCGTCCAGCAGCTTGTGGAACATCTCCACCCCGGTGCATACCGACTTCATGGTCTTGTCTCGCAAGCCCACGATCTCGATCGCTTCACCGACCTTGACCATCCCGCGCTCAATCCGCCCCGTCACCACTGTGCCTCGACCCTTGATCGAGAACACGTCCTCCACTGGCATCATGAACGCCTTCTCTACGTCCCGCTCAGGCTCAGGAATGTACTCGTCTACCACCCTCAATAGTTCCTTGATCGATTCGTACTCCGGCGCATCCGGATCCTCGCTCTTGCTCTCCAATGCCTTCAGCGCACTGCCTCTCACGATCGGCGTGTCGTCCCCAGGAAACTCGTACTCCGTCAACAGCTCCCGCAGCTCCAACTCCACCAACTCCAAGAGCTCCGGGTCGTCCATCATGTCGACCTTGTTCAGGTACACCACCATCGCCGGCACTTCCACCTGCCGCGCCAGCAGCACGTGCTCCCTGGTTTGCGGCATCGCACCATCCGGCGCCGCCACTACCAGAATCGCCCCGTCCACCTGCGCCGCTCCCGTGATCATGTTCTTGATGTAGTCACGGTGTCCCGGCATGTCCACGTGCGCATAGTGCCGCTTTTCCGTCTCGTACTCCACGTGCGCTATCGCGATCGTGATGCCCCGTTCCTTCTCTTCCGGCGCATTGTCGATCGTATCAAATGGACGAAATTCGGCCAGCCCTTTGAACGAGCAGTACTTCGTCATCGCCGCCGTCAACGTCGTCTTGCCATGATCGATATGCCCGATCGTGCCCACATTCATGTGCGGCTTTGTGCGTTCAAACTTCTTCTTCGCCATGGTCTCGCTCTCACTCCTGACTAAGATGTATGATTGCCTGGTTCTCGCCGATCCGCTCAACGAGCGCCGGTGAGCAACTCCTTGGTGACCTGCTCGGCCACCTGCGCGTAGTGATCGAATTCCATCGTGAATACGCCGCGCCCCTGTGTCATCGAGCGCAAGTCGGTTGCATAGCCGAACATCTCGGCAATGGGCACCTTGGCTCGGATGGCCTGAGTCTCTCCTGTTCGCGGCTCAATGCCCTCGATCGTAGCCCGCCGGGAGGAGAGATCCCCGCTCACGTCTCCGATGTGATCCTCTGGAACCACGACCTCGGTATGCATGACCGGTTCGAGCAATACCGGTGCTCCTCGTTGCACGCCCTCTTTGAAGGCCATCGAACCGGCGACCTTGAACGACATCTCGCTCGAATCTACCTCATGCATGGAGCCGTCGTACAACGTCACCTTCACATCAGTAACAGGATATCCTGCCAAGACTCCCGATTCGGCCGCTTCGCTTACTCCCTTTTCGACGCCGCGTGCAAATTCCTTGGGGATCACTCCACCTTTGATCCGATTTTCGAACACGATCCCCGAAGCCGGCTCTCCACGCTCCAGCTTCAGCACAACATGGGCGAAATGACCCTTCCCGCCTGTCTGCTTGACATAGCGGTGGACGACTTTAGGCACGGGTTTGGAGATCGACTCGCGATACGCAACTCGCGGGCGTCCGATGCGGGCTTGGACCTTGAATTCGCGCAGCAGACGAACCATCAACACCTCGAGATGCAGCTCCCCCATGCCCCAGATAATCGTCTGTCCGGTATTTTCATCGACACCCACGCGGAAGGTCGGATCCTCTTCCGCCAGCTTTTGCAGGGCTTCGGACATCTTGTCCTGGTCGGCCAACGTCTTCGGCTCTATGGTGAGGAAGATCACAGGCTCAGGAAAGGTGATGCTCTCCAAGACGATCTGGTTGGAGGCATCGCACAGCGTATCCCCTGTAAAGGTTCCCTTCATGCCCAGGACTGCCGCTATATCACCCGCCAATACCTCATCGACGTCTTCCCGTCGATCGGCGTACATGTGGATAAGCCGTCCCACTCGTTCACGCTTACCCTTGGTAGAGTTGTATACCGTCGATCCTTGTTTGATCTTTCCCGAATAGACACGGATGTAGGCCAGCCGTCCAACATAGGCGTCGGTGACGATCTTGAACACCAGTGCACTCAACGGTGCTTCTTCATTCGCCTGGCGGATCAGCTCCTCTTCCGAGTTCGGCTTCAATCCCTGAACCGGGGGAATATCCAGCGGGGAAGGAAGGTAATCCACTACAGCATCGAGCAAAGGTTGAACGCCCTTGTTGCGCAGCGCCGATCCGCATAGTATAGGTGTGGCCTTGCCAGCGATCACGGCTTTGCGCAAGCCTTGTCGAATGTCCTCGGGACTGATCTCTCCTCCATCAAGGTATTTCAGCGTGAGTTCGTCGTCAGTCTCGACGATCTGCTCAATCATCTTGGCTCGCATGTCAGCAGCCAAGCTCTTCAAATCGGACGGTATCTCGCGCCTCTGCGGCGTTGCGCCGAGTTCGTCCGTGTAGATTATGGCTTGCTCATCGATCAGATCGACCATCCCCCTGAATTCGGCCTCAAAACCGATGGGCAGGTGTACTGCAATCGGGTTAGCGCCAAGTCGGTCGATAATGCTCTCGATCGTGCGTTCGAAGGATGCTCCTACCCGATCCATCTTGTTTACGAAGCACACCCGCGGCACTTTGTAGCGGTTCGCCTGGCGCCAGACGGTTTCAGATTGTGGTTCCACTCCTTGTACAGCGTCGAAAACTACGATCCCTCCGTCAAGCACCCGCAAAGACCGTTGAACCTCGGCAGTGAAGTCGATATGTCCCGGCGTGTCGATGATGTTGACGATGTGATCACGCCACTGCGTCGTCACCGCTGCCGAGACGATGGTTATTCCCCGTTCGCGCTCCTGTTCCATCCAATCGGTGACGGTGGTGCCATCATCGACAGATCCCATTCGATGCGTGCGTCCGGAATAGAAGAGCACGCGCTCGGTGGTGGTCGTCTTGCCAGCATCGATATGCGCGATGATACCAATATTTCGGTAGCGCTCAAGTGGAACCTCTCTGGACATTTTCCTATTGACACGACCGGCTCTCCGCGGTCTCCTCCTTGCCTACCACCGGTAATGGGCGAAGGCACGATTTGCTTCCGCCATGCGGTGTGTTTCTTCACGCTTCTTTATGGTTGCGCCGGTGTTCTTGGCGGCGTCCATCAATTCGCCTGCCAGCTTCTCAGCCATTGACTTGCCAGGCCGATCACGCGCGGCTGTCAATAGCCAGCGCATGGCCAGCGAAATCCGTCTGGCGGGAGCCACTTCCACCGGAATCTGGTATGTGGCGCCGCCGACTCGCCGCGGTTTGACCTCCAAGAGCGGGGTGGCGTTCTTGATCGATTGCTCAAAGAGCTCCAACGGATCACGTCGGGCTCTCTCCTCGATCAAGTCGAACGCGCTATACACAATCCGCGACGCCACGCTCTTCTTGCCCTTCTTCATCAGGCGGTTGATCAATCCTTGAACCAACGCGCTCTGGTATCGCGCGTCGCCAGGAGTGTCCCGCTTTTCTGGCTTTGTCCTTCGCATGTGATTGCTCCGTCACATCACATCACAACGGTCGCCAGATGATCCGGCGACCGAGCGTTCGATTGTCTGCTTCTATTTGGGGCGCTTGCCGCCGTATTTGGAACGGCTTTGCTTGCGTCCCTCTACGCCCACGCTGTCCAAAGTGCCGCGCACGACGTGATAGCGTACCCCGGGAAGATCCTTCACGCGCCCGCCACGCACCAGCACAACGGAGTGCTCCTGCAAGGAGTGCCCCTCACCGGGGATGTAGGCACTGACCTCAATCCCGTTAGTCAGGCGCACTCGTGTCACCTTGCGAAGCGCAGAATTGGGCTTCTTGGGCGTCTGAGTTCGAACTTGTACACACACGCCGCGCTTCTGTGGAGCGCCCCTGGGCGTAGTCACGCGTCGCTGCTTCATCGAGTTGAAGATGTATTGCAGCGCCGGCGCTTTGCTCTTTCCCGCCTTGCGGCGGCGGCGCTTGCGCACCAGCTGGTTTATGGTTGGCACAACTACCCTCCAGTCAAACCCGGGGCATTCGCCCCGGGACGATCCTGCCAGTAATGGAGGCCATCGTTTGACTGCGATGGCCTCGCCTGCATTGATGTCGCTATTCGACTCGGGCAGGCATATCGACGCACCCGCCCGCTGTCACGGGCAACGGGGAGCATTCTACCATGGGCACAGGGGACCGTCAAGATTCCTTGTATGGTTGCCTGTGCTGTCCTGAAGACGGAATCCTTGCTATTTACCCCGCCGGGGATCTACGTCAAGCAAGCCCAAACCCAGGCGCGGCGGGCGACGGCGTTCCTCCTCCTTGCCAAAACGGATAATCTCGCCCTTATCGTCAACAGCTTCCACCGACAATCCCAGACTCTGCAATTCCTTGACCAAAACACGAAATGAGGCAGGAATTCCAGGTTCCTCGATGGATTCGCCCTTGACGATCGCTTCATAGGTCTTCACCCGCCCTTGAACGTCATCGGACTTGACGGTTAGCATTTCCTGCAGAGTATAAGCGGCACCGTAAGCTTCCAGCGCCCAGACTTCCATTTCGCCAAAGCGCTGGCCACCGAATTGCGCCTTGCCCCCTAGCGGTTGTTGCGTCACGAGTGAGTAAGGGCCAGTCGAACGAGCGTGCACCTTGTCCTCAACCAGGTGATGCAACTTCATCATCATCACTTTGCCCACCGTTACCGGCTGATCATACGGATCACCGCTCTTGCCGTCGAATAGGAGCCGCTTGCCCAGAATCGGCGTCGGAATGCCCGTCTTAGTTGAGGTCTTGTCCGCCACTACGCGGACCTTTTCAAGGGAATTGCGCGCGCTGATCGCTTTGCCGCGCACTGCCTTCGTCCACAGACGCAGACATGCCTCCACAGCCGCCAAGTCACAAGGGTCCCGCTCAACCATCTCCAACTCGCTGCCTTCGAAGATCAGCAATTTGTCGGGATCGTAGTCGTGTTCCCTGAGCCACTCACGCAGTGCCGCACGGCGCGCGTATGTCCTATCAGTGACGATCAGATCGAGATCGTACCCCTTATCCCCCAGCCAGTTCTCGAGGTAGAGAAGCCGCACTTGGTCGTCATCCTCGAAAGCTTCTTCCTCGTAATAGCCCTCCTCCTTGACCCACGACCAGGCACGCTGGGCAAGCTCCTCCCAAGCCCGATCGATCAGCCAGGCGCGCGCCAATTCAGCTTCGATTTCAGCCTCATCGGCTCCATCGAATGCTGGCGTGACGGCGCGAAATCCCAGGCGATCGGCGGCCCAACCCAGATGGGCCTCGAGGATCTGACCAATATTCATGCGGCCGGGCACTCCTAGCGGATTGAGAATCAGATCCACAGGCGTACCATCCTCAAGGAAGGGCATGTCTTCGATGGGAACCACTTTGGAGATCACGCCCTTGTTTCCGTGACGGCCGGCCATCTTGTCGCCTTCTGTGGCCTTGCGCTTCTGCGCCACAGCTACACGTACCATCTTCTCGACCCCGGCAGGGAGATCGCGGTGTTCATCGCGGGTGAACATTCTCACGTCAACCACTTTGCCGCGCTCGCCGTGCGGCATGCGCAGCGACGTGTCTTTCACTTCGCGGGCTTTCTCGCCAAATATGGCCCGTAGGAGCTTCTCTTCCGGCGTGAGTTCCTTCTCGCCCTTGGGAGTGATCTTGCCTACCAAGATGTCGTTGGGCCCCACTTCAGCACCCACACGGATGATGCCGCCCTCGTTCAGATCTCGCAAGGCTTCATCGCCGACATTGGGGATGTCGTGGGTGATCTCCTCAGGTCCAAGCTTAGTGTCGCGAGCTTCTACCTCGTGCTTCTCGATGTGCACGGAGGTAAAGAGATCCTCTCTCACCAACCTCTCAGAGATCAAGATCGCGTCCTCGAAATCACCGCCTTCCCAAGAGATGAAGGCCACGACCACATTCTGGCCCAAGGCCAGCTCACCATCTTCGGTGGACGATGAATCGGCAATCACATCGTCCATTCGCACGCGCTGTCCCTTGACGACCGCCGGGCGCTGGTCGATGCAAGTGCTCTGGTTGGAGCGATCGTACTTGCGCAATTTGTAGGTGCGGCGCTCCTTACCGGCGCGCACTGCGACCTCGCTTCCCGTAACTGATTCGACCTCTCCTTCGACGTCAGCCAGGATCACCTGACCGGAGTCGATTGCCGCGTGCCGTTCCATGCCCGTAGACACCAAGGGCACCTGCGGCCGAACCAAGGGCACGGCTTGGGTCTGCATGTTCGAACCCATCAGGGCGCGGTTGGCGTCGTCATGCTCGAGGAAGGGTATCAGCGAGGCGCTCACACCCACGATCTGGCGCGGCGCGACATCCATGTAGTCGATTTCATGGGGGCGTGAGAAGAGGAAATCGCCGTGGTGCCTGCAGGAAACCCGCGGGCGTACAAACTCATACTCATCGGTCAGAGGCGCGTTAGCCTGCGCGATCACGTAGCGGTCTTCTTCATCCGCGGTGAGGTAAGTAGTCTCCATGGAGACGAAGGGCATGATCGGAACGGGCTCCTTGAATCGCGCCAGCTTCCTGGCAATCGCGTTGGTGATCTCTTCTCCATCTTCGGCGATCGTGTTCCCGCTTCGGGATTGCACAATCTGGCCGCGCGCCTTGCGCCCGACCAATCCCTTATCTTCGGGATCGAGCTCGCACACAACCTTGCGGTAGGGCGTCTCGATGAAACCAAAGCTGTTCACCTGTGCGTAGGAAGCTAGGCGGCCGATCAGGCCGATGTTGGGACCTTCGGGCGTTTCGATGGGGCAAATGCGGCCATAGTGCGAGAAGTGCACATCGCGCACGTCGAAGCCGGCCCGCTCGCGTCGCAAACCACCCGGCCCTAGCGCGGAGAGCGTTCGCTTATGACGCAATTCAGCCAGCGGGTTCGTCTGATCCATGAACTGTGAAAGCTGGCTGGAGCCGAAGAATTCGCGGATCGAGGCCACGACAGGCCTAATGTTGATCAGCGACACCGGCGAGATCTGTTCCTGATCACGGATGGACATGCGCTCCAGAATGACGCGCTCCATGCGGCGCAATCCCACCCGCAGCTTGGCCTGAATTAACTCACCAACCGTCTTGACGCGTCGGTTGCCGAGGTGATCGATGTCATCCGGCTGTTCAACTCCGTTGTTGATCCGAATGATGCGCTCCACCAGCCGCACGATGTCCCACTTGGTCACGCGGCGGTGCTCGAGCGGGATTTCCTTCTGCAGTTCCAGTTTCTGGTTGAGCTTGTAACGACCCACACGTTCCAGGTCGTAGCGCCGCGGATCGAAGAGCTGATCGTGCAGGAACTCGCGCGCGTTGTCGAGCGTTGGCGGATCGCCGGGGCGCATGCGACGATAGAACTCGATCAGCGCCTCCTCTTTCAGGGTTCGTTTGGGGGCGACCTCCCAGGTTGGTTCCTGACGAATGGTTGTGCTGATGTATTGGTGATCGGGGTTGTTGTCGGCTTCGGCGAAGAGCTTCAACAGCTCTTCGTCAGTGCCTTCCTTCAAAGGGGATTTGCGGATGCCGTCATCGACGGCGGCTAGCGAGCGCAGCAAGATAGTGACGGGGATGGTGCGCTTACGATTGAACTTGAGCGTAATATAGTCGCTCTTTCGTGTCTCGAACTCCATCCATGCGCCCCGATCGGGGATCAGCTTGGCCGCAGCCAACCTACGACCTGTGGAGCGGTCCTCGGGAGCCTCGAAGTACACACCCGGGGAGCGGATGAGCTGAGAGACGACCACGCGCTCGGTGCCGTTGATGATGAAGGTACCCTTCTCGGTCATGATAGGGAAATCGCCCAGGAAGATGTCCTGCTTGATCGGTTCCGGCACCTCAGGACCCGCCAGCAAGACCGAAACATAGAGCGGTGCAGCGAAAGTCAGGTCGCGCTCCACGCACTCCTCAATGTCGTGCTTTGGATCCTCAAACCAATAGGCAAGCTTGAATTCCTTGCTCTCCGGGCTGGTGCCCGGGAAGAATAACTTCATGCCCCCGTTATAGGATTCAATAGGAGAGATCTCGTCGAAAAGCGCCGCCAAGCCCTCCTGCTTCAGCCATACAAACGATTCGAGCTGCACCCCGATGAGCTTGGGCAAGGGAAAGATGTCGGGAATGCGCGAATACCATTTCTGGCCAAAGTTTGCAGCCATGCGTTGCTCCTAAAGTCTCTTTATTGGCGCGGCTGAAGCCGCCATTGGACGCGAAATAAGAAAGCGCGGTCCCCCGCCAGTCCCCAAACTAGCCGGTACGCGCTGTTACGTCTCTACTTGTCTCGCCGCCACGCCTAAGGTCAAATCCGATACCTAGCCTTGCCTTGCGATCTAGTAGTTTACACGAATCACAACGTATTGTCAACCATTTTCTCCCGGACTCCTCAGCAGAGACAGTCACCCTCCCGAGCCTGCCTCCACCCGCATACGGGCGTTAGGTCCTCAATCGAGTTTGAGTTAGGAGATTTAGTGGGATGTCCCGCCGTTCCTAAGGGATAGTGTACAGAGAACGATAGATTGCGTGAATCTCGTAGATGCGGCGGATATACGTGTGCGGTTGGCTCAGCCGGATAACTTCCAGGAACAGATCATAGTCGCCAGGCGCCAATTCCTTCCAGATGGCGGCATTTCCCGGCCCTGCATTGTAGGCCGCCAGCGCGGCATATAGATCGCCGTCGAAGCGATCGCGTTGTTCGGCCAGATAATGCGTGCCGTAGCGCACGCTGACGACGGGACGGTACAAATCGTCTGCCGTGTAGTTATCAGGCCAGCCGAGTTGGTTGAAAATCCCCTGCCCTGTGCTGGGGATGACCTGCATCAAGCCTCGGGCCGCGGCATACGAAGTGACGAAGCCCTCAAAAGCGCTTTCCAAGCGCACAAGCGAAAAAAGGAAGAGTCCGTCGAAATCCTGATGAAACGCTTCCAGAAGGATGAGCTCCCCGAAATAGGGGCCAAAGCGGATGTGGTTGAAATACGGCGGCGCGGTCAAAGAGGCGGCATCGTCCATACCCGCCAGGGTCAGAATCTGCCGCGTGCCGTGGATGGCAGAGCGGTAGAGACCCAAATCGAGGAACTTGTGCACCAGGCGGAATGTCGCCGCAGGATCATCCTGCATCGCGGCTCGCAGCGACTCTAACTCAGCGCGGGCGTCGTTAAAGAGGCCCAAATCCCATAGTTCTTCGCCGCGAATCATCCTTGGGTCCTGAGAAAGGGATGCGTCGAGCTCGAAGAGGGACTCATAGGATTCGATGCCGAAGGTGAGACGCATCCAGGCATCCGCCTGCAGACGCTCGGCTTCAAGATCGGTGCTGAAATCAAAGATGCCAAACGATTGAAACGGCTCGTTGCCGGCGAGCAGGTCTTGCGCGCGTAGCGAGTAGTAGCCGCTCGGATCAGCCGCCACGGCCAGCTCCCATGCCGCCCGCGCCGAGGCCTCATCGCCCTGAGCTTGGTAGGTTTTGCCCACCCACAACTGCGTTGCGGCTACCTTGGAGCTATCGCCAGCGATGGCGTTCGCCTGCTGGAAGCTATGCCGTGCGCCCTCGAAATCACCCAGGCGGTAGAGAACGAAGCCACTCTCCCAGTAGCCCCAATATCCGAAGGTGCTGGCCGGGTATTCGGCTCCGATGCGCCGCCATATTGCGGCTGCATTGGCCAGGTCCCCCATGCGTTCCGCAAGGCGTCCGGCGTCGAAGAGCGCTTCGGGAGCCTTAGAAGCGGTTGGATGGGTGGCCACGAAGTCAAGATACGTCTGCATCGCCCCCGCAAGATCGCTCTGATAGGGCCATTGGGTAATGGCTATCTCTAGCCATGCGGTGATGCTTATGTCTTCTTCGGGGAAGTTATCAATCAAGTATTGGAAATCGAGAATGGCTCCTGCCGTATCCCCTAGCGCCCGCAGGGTCAGGCCGCGATAGTAGTAGCCCGCACTGGAAGATACCTCCGTAAGGTAGCGATTGAAGGCATTCAAGGCCGGTTGGTGTGCGCCGGCGTAGTAATCCACGAGCCCACGTTGAAACTCGTCGACGGGGAATTCAGCCTCGACCAGCGCGATCAATCCAATGTAGCTGTTGTAGGCACCGGGATAGTTCTGCACCGAATCCAGATAGCGCGCATGGGCGCCTTCAACGTCACCCACCGCCTCCAGAGCCTGGCCGGCCAGCAGGTTGACGGTGGCTCGGGTCGATGCGTCGTTGGAGAGCGAGTAGATCTGATCGAATGTCTCTATGGCCAACAGGTAATGGCCGGCTTCCATTTGAGATTGGCCGATCTTGATCCGCAGCCCCAATGTGCTGCCCAACCGAGGAGACTCGAGAGCGGTCTGGAAACGGATTTCGGCCTCGCCGGGATTTCCCAGCGCGCGG
>DAOVIK010000013.1 GCA_030673735.1 Anaerolineae bacterium | reverse complement strand
TCGAAATCGGCCTTGATCAAGGTGCGGACCTTCTGGGCCTGGCCATAATAGGCGTCATAGTATCCGGCGGAGAGAGCGTAGGTCCCCAACATGATTCGCCGCTTCACTTCAGAGCCGAACAGCGTTCCGCGTGTATTGAGATACTCCTCGAGGAGGTTAGCGCCTTCAATTCGTGGCCCATAGCGGACGCCGTCGAAACGCGCCAGATTGGCCGACGCCTCAGCCGGAGCGATCAGATAGTAGACCGGCACGGCCAGATCTGTATGGGGCAGGCGGATCTCGCGAACCTGGGCACCGAGTGACTCGAAAACGCTCACGGCTTCCCGCACGGCGGTCTCCACCTCGGCTTGCATGCCTTCAATGAAATATTCGCGCGGCACACCGATCCGCAAGGAGCGAAGATCGATCTGGTCGAGGGATATGGCCGGAACCGGATCGGGCATCGATGTGGAATCGAGGGGGTCGTGGCCGGCCATGATCTCGAATAGCGGAAGCAAGTCGGCCGCGGAACGTGCCAGTGCCCCGACGGTGTCGAGTGAGGAGCCGTAGGCGATAAGTCCGTAGCGCGATACGCGCCCGTATGAGGTTTTCAGGCCGCTCAGGCCGCAGAACGAGGCGGGTTGCCGCACCGAGCCGCCGGTATCGGTTCCCAATGCCGCGAAGCACATGCGCGCGGCGACGGCCGCTGCCGATCCGCCGGAGGATCCTCCGGGGACGCGGGTGAGGTCCCACGGATTGTGGGTGGGGCCGTAGGCTGAATTCTCCGTCGAGGAGCCCATCGCGAATTCGTCCGTGTTGGTCTTCCCCAAGGTGACGGCTCCGGCTTGGAGCAGGCGCTCGACACTGGTGGCCGTATAGGGAGGGCGGAAGCCTTCGAGGATCTTCGAGCCACATGTGGCGGGCACATCCTTCAGGCACAGAACGTCTTTCACAGCCAAGGGAATGCCACAGACGAGGGGTAGCGGTTCGTCAGGATTGTTTCGCCAAGCTTCGATTCGAGCGTCGGCGGAATCGGCCTGATGCATGGCCAACTCCGGCGTGAGAGCGAGGAAAGCCTTGATATCGCCATCGCGGGCGTCAATCCGGTCAAGGCATACCTTGGTGAGTTCGCGAGAGGAGGTATTGCCGGAGCGCAGGGCTTGGGCGGCTTCGATGAGGCTCAGATCGAGGAGATCAGGCATATGGGAATTGCCCCGGGGCTTCAGGGTTCAACATCCAGGACAGGGGGGACGCGGAACATGCCCTCCTTGACCTGTGGTGCGTTGGCGAGGATTTGTTTATGTGGAGTCGAGGGTCTGGGTTCGTCGGGCCGAAGTGGTGCACGCAACGGTAAAACCGTTGCCGTGGGTGGGATGTGTGACGTGTCCACTTCCTTGAGCCTGGCGGCATGCTCAAGGATCGCCGAGAGCTGCTCGGTGTAGCGTTCTTCCTCCTCGGGGGTGAGACGCAAGCGCGCCAGTAACGCGATGTGGCGCACTTCCTCGATCGTGAGACCCATAACAGCCCAATTATAGCAGAGGGGGGCTTCTGACCATCGAGGCAGGCGCGCCCAAGATCGAGGGCTATGCCAGGGAGGGCTTCTTGTTTTGAATGAGGATTAAAGGTCAGTGCGCTTGGTGGTCGGGGCCTTGAACCTTGGTGAGCAGCCTTCGGAGTTCAGGCAACGCAGCCTCCGCGCAGCTCTCACCGGCGTGTATCAACTCCTCTACTCGATTGTAGCCTGATAGCACGTTGATACCGGCGGGGATTTCCGGCCTGAAGTATATATCGGGGGGATGCTGACTCAGATAGCTTTCTTGGACCTTGGCAAGAATCAGGCTGATGGATTCGTCAAGCGTGGCGAAGGTGCGCGTAAGCCCTGCCGGCATCCAACGGCTGCTAGTAAAGCGAGCATGGGTAGGATCTTGGGGATCTGGCTCAACATCAACCGCGATTACAATATCTGCGCCAAGCTGGCGCACGGCACTGACCGGGACATTGTTCAGCAGCCCGCCGTCTACCAAGCGCTGGCCGTGAACCTCGACCGGTGCGAACAGGCCGGGAACGGAGATGGTCGCCCTAACAGCGAGTGACAACGATCCTTGTGTGATGACTGCCTCTTCGCGCGCATTCAGGTCCACGGAAACGATCGCCAAAGGGACTTCAAGGTCGGCAAAGGTCTTGTTTCCCAAGCGGTCTTCGAAGAAATTCTGCAGTCGCTTCCCGCGCAACAGTCCATGCTTGAGAGGAGTCAGATCAGCAAGACGCAGCATCCGCCACATATTGCTGGTGTTCTTGGCTTCGTCCTCCAACTGATCGGGCGTCAGACCGCTGGCATAGCCGGCAGCAACGATCCCGCCAATGCTCGTCCCGGCTAGACAATCAATGGGCATTCCCTCTCGCTCCAGTACCCTGAGAATACCGATATGAGCGATGCCACGAGCACCGCCTCCGCCAAGAGCGATTCCCACGCTTGGCCTACGTTTTTGTGGATTGAATCCCCCTGTCGTACTTGTCATGCTTCACCTCTGTCCCGATTGTCGATGCCTCAGCCAGATACGATCTCTATGACTTCCTGTGTGAACTGAGATAGGCGACGCCGGTTTTCGGCGCTGAGTTCTGAGAGCATGGTCTGGTAGCGGCTCACGTGTTCAAAGAATGCCTGCGACACGCGTTGATTCCACTTATCGACCAGAGAAAGACCGATACTGAGCCCTCCCAGCGCACTCAATCCGCGCTCGCCAGGAAGGCCGATGCTGTTGAGGGCTTTTCGTATTGACTGAGAGCCTATGCTTTCTCGCAAGGATTGAATTCCCAGAATGATCGCCGCGACCATGCCGGCGAGGTATTCGATTGGGGAAGGATGATCCGCAAGGAGAGCGACCATCTCCTCAAGCGCGTTTTCATGGCCCTGATACTTCGCAAGCCTGAGCTTCTCAAGGATTAGCGTCTTGCTTTTATTCCACTCCTTGAGATCATGCGAGCGCTGATCCCTCACAGCAAAAGCTTCTTCCGCATCAGGGGTGGGCAGAAAAACTACTGCCGGACGCCCGGGGCCGCGAGCTTCGCCGGAGCGCTGATATTCAGCCGATACATATCCATATTCCTCCAGCAAGCGCAGCATCTCATACGCGGCAACCTTTCCCACGCCCAAGTGCTCAGCAAGTGTGGAATAGTGGATCGGTTCGGCGAGCGCATAGTGCAGTTCAACCAGCTTCTTGAGGAATTCACTCTGGCGGCGTGTCAGCTTCTGCATACTGGAACCTCGAAATTTCCGAAGGAAACGAAAATATTATTGCACGCTGGGGGGTGATTGTCAACGGGACCGTTGTTTAGCGGCAGACGAATAGTCCAAGGGAAAGCATCCATCGCATCATGGCGGGATGCCGGGAGCAACTGGCAAGCAGCGGCCACGGTTGGCTGTCAAGGGGGCAAGCGTTCCATCTTGAGGTTGACGATATCTGAGCAGAAGGTGTGGGGGTACCCTGAGCGGATGGCTCAACGAAGAGAACATTGGCCGCTCCCGGAGTCGGCCAGAGACCATATGCAAAGCTCGGAGATCCATCCGGGAGACGACCGTAGGAAAGATTGAAGGCTCTCACTCTGATGTATCGGATTTGATCGATCAAACGCCCATCAGGCGCTATAAGTCGCACGACATCTCCGGCATCGTTGAGAGAGATGCCAGTCTGTGAGCGGAAAAACGCAATCCGCTTTCCGGGCAGGATGATCCTATGGGGAAGTGCGTAAGGCGGAGCGCCGCCTCCGGCCAAATCGTCGAGGATCCAACCGCCCAGGTCCACCGCGGCAGGGCCGTGATTGTAGAGCTCAATGAATTCGTCTCCCACATCAGCTTCCCCGGATCGGTTCCAGTCGTAGTGGGGGCGAATGAGCACCTCATTGATTACCACGCGACCTGGAACGCTCGTTGGCGTCGGTGCTGGGTACCACACGGAATTTCGTTGCCTCGGGGTGCCTGCAACGGCATTCCCCCCCGCATCATGCCCTGCATAGACATGCCCATTCCAAGTAACCCAATTGCCGGAGTAATCACTTCCTCCCCGGCGTTCCATGCTGGCACGCGAAGAAGAATCTCCTGCAGGCCATTCTCCGCCGTCGGCATTGGCGCTATCGATGAGACCACCACTAGGATCACGAAGCCGTAGCGTCTCGCCTCCGTTATTGAGACCTCCCGTATAGATCAGGTTTGCGCTGATGTCGGAGATCGTCGAGTCGTCGGTTCGTTCGAGCAGGAAAAATGAACCAGGTCCTATCGTGCCGCGGAGTGTGACCGAGATGTCTCCTCCGTCCTCTAGGCGCCAGCCTGTTAGATCGATCTCTTCCAGCCCGGGATTGTATAGTTCGATCCATTCGTCGAAGGCCGATGCAATCGTTCCCGCCCATGCGATCTCATTGATCAGCACAGAGAATGGCGGAAAGGATGGGACTGACGTAGGAGTTGCGGTAGGAGAGGGAGTGATCGTTCTTGTTGGGGTGGGCGTTTGCGTTTCCGGAATGGAAGTCGTGGTTGCGCTGGCCTGTGCGGTAGGGGAGGAGGTGGGAGCGGACGTCGGCGTTTGTGTCTCCTCGGTGGTTTCGGTATTCGTCATAGTGGGTGAAGAGCTGGCTGATACTCCGGGGGCCGAGTTGAAGGGGCCTGATTGAGGATTTGCGAGGGAGAGGAGAGAAAGGCAGAGTGCGGTGAGTGCCACGCTCACGAATACAGTGGACCTCAACCGACTCACTCCAGCCGAAACTTGGGCCATCATGGACTCCCTGGCTGACCCGCTCGTATCTTCTAGTATAGGCCTTATGAAGGGGGTTAATCAAAGAAGAAGGTTCGTTCGGCACTAGAAATGCCGCTAGGGTTCAAATGCGGATATGGCTGCTTCTCGGTCGGGTGGCTTGAACAAGGTGGTTTGCAAGACTACTTATCTGAGGGCAATCGCAGCAAAATGGAACCCGACTTGCGCAATTTGGCAAGCCGGGCTCCGCAAAGCGTCTGTTCGGGTCAAGCACTAACCCCCTGGCTGACCCTCAGGCACGACAACTATAGGCTAACCCCGCGGAAATTGTCAAATTGGAAAAGGGAAATTTGGAGAAGAGTCGAAATGAGTTTGAATTCCTTAGCCGGCGTGGAATGTAGATCCGCTAGCATTTGGGAAAAGTGTTCCGAGGAAGTGCAGTTCTTCGGCTTGTATACCTAAGAGAAGGGGATGATCACGGCTTCACTAGGCGTCCGGTGGGGCTACCGGTAATTGGACTGTGATTCGGGTACCCTTGTCAGTTTCACTCTCAACAGATATTTCCCCGTGGCTCAGGTCGATGATCTCCTTGCATATAGCCAATCCCAACCCAGTACCAGGGGCGCTGGTGGCTCGGCTTGCGTGGCCGCGGTAGAAGCGGCCGAAGATCAGGGGTTGCTCCTCGAGTGGAATTCCGATACCGGTATCCTCGACGATTGCCTGGACCCACTTGCCATCCGATCCACTTGCCGTGCGCAGCGTGATCTCCCCCCCCCGCGGCGTGTAATTCATGGCGTTGGTAAGTAGATTTGTGAAGACCTGGCTGAGCAACCGTTCGTCACTTAGAGATGGAGGTAGATCCTGCTCAATGTCCACAATCAGTTTCAGCCCCTGCCGCGCGGCAAGCTCCTTCCGGTCGCGGGCGAGAGCCTGCATCAGCTTGTTGAGATCCACAGCAGTAGGCGTGAATTCAGTAGCTCCGGCTTCGAGTCTTGAGAGAGAGAGCAGGTCTTCGATCAAGTGTGAGAGTCTGTCGCTCTCGCGAGAAAGGGTTTCCAAGTAGCGCGAAACTTTGGCTTGGTCTTGCGTTTGGTGGAGCAAGTCCAAGTAGAGGCGAATGTTGGTTAGCGGCGTGCGCAACTCGTGAGAGACATCAGATACGAATTGTGATTTGAGTCGATCAATCTCCTTGAGGGCACTGATGTCGTGCTGCACGCCAACGTAGTTGATGATCCTTCCTTCATGATCAAGGATGGGCTGGATCGTGATTGCGCCATGATAGGTCGTATCGTCCTTGCGACGGTTGATGAGCTCGCCACGCCATGTTTTTCCACTGCGAAGCGTTTCCCACATTTCCTCGTATTGCTTGGCCGGGTTGAGCCCGCTGTGCACCAGGCGCGGCGATTCAGATATGGCCTCATCGGCTGTGTAGCCGTTCAAGCGCTCCCATGCGGGATTGACGTACTCGATGTTGCGCTTGGCATCGGTGACCATTACTGCGTCTCCGATGTTGGCCAGGATGGCGTCGAGGCGGTCATGCTCGGCTCTCAGTGCAGCCTCGAGAGCTTTGCGCTCGGAAATATCGAGGAACAATCCAGTTACACCTTGTGCAGAGCCTCCGCCATCAGTGATCACGCTGACGGCCATAAGGCATGGAACAAGTCCACGATCCGGCGAGACGAGTCCGATTTCAAGTACTTCCCTCGCCGGCTTCATTCCCTGCATTCGTTCCTGGTAGTCCTCCTTCATCCGCGCGACTTCTTCCTCCGCGATGCCAATTGCTGTCCAGATATCTTTCCCTAGAAGAGTCTCCGGACGGACATTGAGAAGATTGGCGAACGCCTGATTTGAGTAGACGATTCGCCCTTCGGCATCCGCCTGGAAGATGCCTGCCAGGGATGTCTCGACAAGGGCGCGGTATCGAGCTTCTGAAAGCGCCAGGTCCTGAGTGCGGGCGACCACTTCGGTTTCAAGGCTGGCGGCTTGGGATTGAATCTCACCGTATAGGTGGGCATTTTCGATCGCAACCGCAGCCTGAACGGCGAATGCATCGAGTAGATCGAGTTCGGATTCCGTGAAAGGACGCTCTAGGCCGATTCGTCGCACAGTCATGACGCCCATTGTGCGTCGTCGCATCCGTAGCGGCGCGAAGGCCAAGCATTCGGGATCCTCTTCGGGCGTGCCCGGGATGTGAATGCGTTGTGGATGTGAGGAGGGATTGTTCACTAGCAGCGGACGGCCTGTCTCGGCAACATGTCCGGTTAGCCCCTCTCCTATCTTCAACTCCATTGCCATCAGGGATTCGGACAGGGGGTCCAGGGCGACGAGGCAACGCAGGGTTTCCCCCTCTGGATCAAGGAGGTGAATGCGGCTTGCATCGGCTTGAAGAAGGGTCTTGGCTTGCTCCGCAATCAAATTAAGCACGATTTCGAAGTCAAGGGATGAGGAGATGGAGCGTGCGGTTGTGATTAGGGCGTGGGCTTCTTCGGCGCGGCGTGTTGCCTCGGTATAAAGCCGGGCATTGTCAAGAGCCACCGCGGCTTGATCAGCAAAAGCTCTGATCAGGGCTTGATCGGTTTCGGCAAACATTCCCGCCCGCACGCGATCGTCGGTGTAGATCACGCCCATCATCTTCCCCCTTACCTTAAGGGGAACACATAGAATGGAACGAAGATTGTGAGCGACGATGCTGTCTTCCTCGGAGAAGCGCGGGTCGATTTGGGCGTTGGTGGTGTGGACAGTTTCGCCAGATTTCCCTACTTCGTTGACGATCGAGGTACTGATCTCGTACTCGCTGGGATCTACGGATGTGCGATCCCAATTGCGGGCGATGACAATGCTCATTTCGCCCTGCCGGTTGCGCAGCATCAAGAATCCGCGCTCGGCGCTGGTCAAGCGGATGATAGTGTCCATGACTTCACTGAGCACGGTTTCTAGATCGAGTGAGGAATTAATGACGTGCCCGATCTCGCCCAGCGCATGCAGCTTGTTGCGTTCGTCTTCAATTTCCTTTGCTTGATCTTGGATCTGGTATAGGGCGTCATTCAGCTCTTGAAGTCCATCAATAACCCCCGGAGGAAGAGTCTCATTCTCACGCGCCAGCACAGCCTGGTAAGCCGCAAGTTTCCCCCGCATCTCTTCTGCGGCTTGTTCCAAGCGAACAAGGGGCTTATCGGGGCTAGGTTTCGTTGTGGTTTCAGCCACGTGACGGCACTCCGTGATGCGCAGCCCAGGTACCTGGTTTGATTATACGACATGGGTCTATGGTCATCAAACAACCATAGTCCTATGAGGATTCTAGGTTAAAAGCCAGTTTTTGCTTTACATAAATGCCCTTTGTGGTGTGGAATTGAAGTGCATGTCGTGACATCACCAGTTGCTGCATTGCATTTGTGGATGAAGGAAAGCCTTATCTTTCAGTAATCATCGGATGCGAAACTGGCGCAATTAGCTCAGCATCTGAGAGAGAAAGCCCCCTGGGATGCTGCGGAAGAAGACGAGCACCGAGATGATCGCGGTGGGCAAGGGTGCCTTTACGGTCTCCTTGCTTCTAGGTAGACTCATGTCATTATGAACACATGAATGGAGGCGCGATGTCTTTGCTGTCAAACTGGAAGGAAATCCTGGACACTGCCAATCTATCGCCGGACAAACCCATGGATATTGTCAGCCGCTGGCTGATCATTACCCGGGCTGCAGTCTTTTCAATGACACTCACCTCGGGCTTGATCGGGGGACTGCTGGCTGCCGCAGTGGCCCCAAGACCGAACTGGTTGCATTTTGGGATAGCGCTCGTCGGCCTTTTACTTGCGCATGCAGCCAACAACATGGTCAATGACTATTTCGATCTGGAACAGGGTGTTGATACCGATGAATATGCACGTGCGCAATACGCTCCTCACCCTGTTTTGTCAGGTTTGATTTCCAAGCGTGGCCTGCTGGGCGCAATCTTGATAGTGAACTTGATCGACGCTTTGATCTTGATCTTCTTTTACTTCAGGAGTGGATGGCCTGTGCTGGTCTTTGCGCTCTTGGGCTTATTCATCAGTGTGTTCTATGTAGCTCCGCCGATCAAGTTGAAGCACCGCGGACTTGGAGAGCCGGGGGTCTTCGTGGTATGGGGGCCGTTGATGATCGGTGGAACGTATTTCGTGACCGCAGGGGAATTACCTTCACCGGGGGTTTGGCTGGCCTGCGTTCCATATGCCCTGATTGTGACGACCGTGCTTATCGGAAAACACATCGATAAGCGGGAGGCCGATCGGGATAAGGGTATCCGCACGCTGCCGGTCATGCTGGGCGAGCGAATCTCTCTGTGGTTGAACGTAGCGCTGATGATTTCGTACTATCTGGTGGTGATAGCGCTGGTCATCACGGGAGCCCTCGGTGTGTGGGTGATGCTGGTCTTGATCGCATTGCCGCGCTTGGCCAGAGTATTGAAGATCTATCAGCAACCTCGACCCGAGGAACCTCCGCCGGATTATCCCGTATGGCCGCTTTGGTACGTAGCTGCGGCCTTCTACCACAACAAACTGGCAGGAATGCTCTTCGTGCTCGGATTGATACTTAATCTGATCTTTCCATTGAGCCTGCGCCTGTTTGGATGAGCGGTTGCGATCGGCCATGTTCTGTCGAGGGATCCCCAGGTGGCCTTAGCCAACGAATGGGGATCGGACTATATGGCATCGAGGCCGCGATCTTGGTGTGAGAAGGACTGAGATCAGGTGCGTCCGAAATTAGGTCAATGTCCTGCATGCTATAATGCCGAACGGATCGCATTTTGTGCATCAGAGCCCTCCCCGAGCTTGAGATTGGCTGATCCTGGAGTTGAGCATGAACTTTAAATCGGTGGCAGTCCCCGAAGACGGGGAGCCTATAGCATTTGTGGATGGGGATCTACGGGTCCCTGAAAACCCGGTCATCCCTTACATCGATGGGGACGGCACGGGACCGGACATTTGGCGTGCGGCAGTACGCGTTTTCGATGCGGCTGTGAAGAAGGCCTACAAAGAGACCCGGCGCATCGCATGGATGGAGGTCTTCGCCGGGGAGAAGGCTTTCGAGCGCTTTGGCGAATGGCTGCCAGAGGAGACGGTCGAGGCCTTCCGCGAGTACATCGTAGGGATCAAGGGACCCCTGACCACACCGGTGGGAGGCGGGATCCGCTCACTAAACGTAGCTTTGCGCAGGGAATTGGATCTCTACGTTTGCCTGCGGCCGGTTCGCCACTTTGAGGAAGCTCCCTCTCCTGTCAAGCATCCGGAAGATGTGGACATGGTGATCTTCCGTGAAAACACGGAAGATATATACGCAGGAGTGGAATTTGAGCTTGGCAGCGAACCGAACGTCCAGTTGGTGGAATGGTTGAAGGCCAAATTCCCATCTGAGCATGCAAAGATTCGTTTTCCGGATTCCTCGGGCATCAGTTTGAAGCCCATTTCGCGCCAAGGAACCGAAAGGCTGGTGCGTGCTGCAATACAGTATGCGCTGGACAATGAGCGCAAGTCCGTCACGCTCGTTCACAAAGGCAACATCATGAAGTTCACAGAGGGAGCCTTCCGCAATTGGGGCTACGAGCTTGCGGAGCGCGAGTTTGGCGACCAGGTATACACATGGGCGCAATGGGCACGTACCAAGCAGTTGAATGGCGAGCAGGCCGCCAACGCTGAACAGGAAGAGGCGCTCAAGTCGGGGGCATTGCTCGTGAAAGATGTCATTGCTGACATTGCCTTCCAACAGACGATCACACGCGCGAGAGAGTTCGACGTGATTGCTACCATGAACCTCAATGGGGACTACCTATCGGATGCGTTGGCGGCCCAGGTGGGAGGTATCGGCATTGCGCCGGGCGGCAACATCAATTATGAGACCGGTATTGCACTCTTTGAGGCCACACACGGCACAGCACCCAAGTACGCCGGGCTGGACCAGGTCAACCCCGGATCTGTGGCTCTGAGCGGAGGGATGATGCTGCGCGACATGGGCTGGGAGGAGGCTGCGGACCGGATCCTTCGGGGGATAGAAGGAGCCATCGCTGCTAGGACGGTGACATACGATTTCCATCGACTGATGGATGAGGCCACCCTGCTGAAGACTTCGGAATTCGGTGATGCCGTGATCGAGCACATGGATTAGCCAGGCTTTTTCAGTAGGATCACACACATATCAAGGGCGAGCCTGCTAATACAGGCTCGCTTTTCAGTTTGAGTTCTTGCCGCACCAGGCAGAAGGGGGGAGGGCCCATGCGCAACCATGAGGCGCAATCTCTTCGTTGCTATAATGCTGCCATGGATTCACTTCAGAAGCGCGCAAAGGAGATCCATCGCCGACTGCTGCAGGCATACGGCCGTCCGTCGAAGGGGAACTACGACAGACCGCTTGATTTGCTCATCTCCACCATCCTTTCGCAGAACACCAATGATGTAAATCGCGATCGGGCCTTCCACTCGCTGAGAGAGCGCTTTGCGACGTGGGACCTTGTGCGTGATGCCAAGCCGACTGAGGTGGTCGATGCCATTCGAGTTGCGGGCTTGGCCAATCGCAAGGGGCCGCGAATCCAGCAAGTGCTGCGGGAGATCAGCGACGAAAAAAGGGGCTTGGATTTAGGCTTTCTGAAAGGATTCGAACCCGAGGAGGCACGGCGCTGGCTGCTGCGGTTCCATGGTGTGGGACCAAAGACAGCAGCAATCGTGATGCTGTTTGCCTTGAACATGCCCGCTTTCCCTGTAGATACCCACGTCTATCGGGTTACAGGTAGATTGGGATTGAGAGAAGCCAAGCTCAGCGTCGAGAAGGCGCACGAGGAACTGGGGAAGCTCTTTGCAGTTGACAGCTACTATGATGCCCATCTAAACTTGATTCGCCATGGCCGTGAGGTTTGCCATGCCAGACGCCCGAAATGTGAGCGCTGCGTGCTGACAGACCTTTGCGAATACTTCAAAACACTCCCCGCCCATAAGTGAGTAGAAGCGCCAACGAACCCATCGAATAGCGCCGTGGCACTCGACAGAGGTGGTTGGTCAAATGAGCAAGCGAGATAGCAAGGGACGCTACCGCCTTCTCATCTACGAACGGCAAATAGCCCGCTATCGCCTGCCCGCTTTCACCTTCGCATTTGCGCAACTTGGCCTTTGGTATGTGATCCGCATTCGCTACCTTGATTGGCTCCCAGAGATGGATGAACGCTATCTGCTTGTTGGGGGCGTGATTATGCTGGTGTTGTGGCTGTTCTTCTTGATGGCCCCGGGACGAGCATATGTCCAGGTAAAAGAGGATCACATATTCCTGAGGACGCCGTTCTCTCGTGTTGAGGTTCCGTACGGGCTCATGCTCAATGCAACCACGGTGCGGCTGAGCGATATCTTTGTCAAGGCAAGGTTGGGAAGTGTCGAACGGGCCTTGGGCATATCTGCCAAGAGAACGCAGGCGCTTCGGGTCGATCTGGAGCGCTATCCTCGAGCGCAATTCCTGCTCCGCCGCTTCTTTGGTCGGCTGATCGTGACACCGGGTAAGCCCGGCTTGGTGCTGGTGGTCGAAGATTGGATGGGGCTGAGTGTTCAGATCGATAGCCAATTTGACGCATGGCGAGCGGATGCGAAGGGGAGACCATCATGGTGGGCTGATGCTTCCCCTACCAGGTTTGAGTTTTAATCACACATAGGACAGGAGATCGGGTATTTTGAAAAGGGCACAATACTGTGTGCCCTTTTTCGCTGTCGACACACGAAAAGCACTTGAAACATTCCTCAGCAAATCATATCCAATCGATCCATTCAGACAAATCGAGGGCGGCAAGCTGTTGCATGAGCTCTTGCTGCTTTCTTGGCGTCAATGGCAACAATGGGGGTCGCACTGACCATCCCTTTGATCCGTATCGCTTTGCCAACAGATGCTTGATCGAGGCTGCAAACGGTTGGAAGGCACCCAGCACTTCCCGCACCTCGCTGAGTTTGTCTTGAAGTTGTGCCGCGTCCTTGCCCTCATTGAACACACGAAACACTGCAACTGCTAAAGGAGCGAACGCGTTCGACGCGGCGGTAATGCAGCCTGCGGCTCCGCACTGCAGCGCGCGCAGGAAGTGAGAGTCGTTCCCTGTGAATACGCGCAGCTGGGGTTCGCGCTCGCATAAAGCCATCAAGTGAGTCAAGTCGCCGCTGCTATCCTTGATACCCGCCACAGGCGCGTCACTCTGAGCGGCCAGGTCATCCAGGAGAGCAAGGCTTATGGGAACATGGGTCATTTGAGGGATGTGGTAGAGCAAGACGGGCCCATCCTCGGGAACTGCTTCCACGATCAAACGCCGGTAGTAGGCCAGCAACCCCGCATCCGAGACATCCTTGTAGTAAAAGGGAGGCGCCACGAGCACCGCGTCGACACCTAGCTCAAAGGCCCGGCGCGTGAGATGCTTTGTATCCGTAAGGCTCGCACATCCTGTACCCGCGAGCACTTTCATTGATCCTGCGGCAGACTTGCCTTCTCGAATGATAGTTTCACGTTCATCCAATCCGAAGGAAGGACCTTCTCCTGTTGTGCCCATCAAGAGCACTCCGGAGCACCCATCTTCTTCAAGGGAATGGAGATGGCGCTGCAGCATTTCCAAGTCGGGTTGATCGTCCTCAGACAGTGGAGTCGCCACTGCTGGTATCACGCCGGAGAGATCGAATCTGTTGTGCATGTTATCCATCCTCGCTAGGTGATTGAATGATAATACAAAGACCGGTTCTCTATGAAATCGTTTGACAACGAGTCAATGGCGGGTGAATAGCTGGAAGTGACCTCCTACAAGTTTTGCGATGGAGAAGGAGCCTGTTTGGCTGACCCCGGGTTGTGTAATTGCCCAGCTTTGACATTGCCTCAGGCCCAGGACTATACTCTCGATGCTAATCGCGCTTTCGCTGCAAGAGGAGAGGGCAATGCCGGTCAAGATAACATGGTACGGTCATGCGGCGATAGGACTTGAACTAACTGGAAAGAAAGTGCTTATCGACCCATTTTTGAGCGACAATCCTGTTGCGACAGTCAAGGCCACAGAGCTCCAGGCGGATTTCATACTTGTCTCGCACGGTCACGGTGATCATGTGGGAGATGCATTGGCGATTGCCAAGCGATGTGATGCAATCGTGATTAGCAACTACGAGGTTACTTCTTGGTTTGAGAAACAAGGAGTGCAAGTCCATCCACAGCACTTAGGGGGAGGATTCGCACACCCATTTGGATATCTCAAGCTCACGTTGGCCTTGCATGGCTCGGCCTTGCCGGACGGTTCATATGGGGGCAATCCAGCCGGCTTCCTGATTACGACGTTTGACAACGAGCGGCTGTATTTCGCTTGTGACACTGGTCTATTCGGCGACATGCGGTTGATCGGAGAGGAAGGCATCGACCTTGCCGTCTTACCGATCGGAGACAACTTCACGATGGGGCCCGATGATGCGTTGCGGGCTGTGAAGTTGATCGAACCCGAGCATGTGATACCCATTCACTACAACACATGGGATCTGATCTCCCAAGATCCGGAGGCGTGGGCGGATCGGGTGCGCGCCGAGACTCAAGCAACTCCGCATGTGCTGCAACCCGGCGAGAGCCTTACATTGTAGGAAACCCCAGCTGCAGGAATGTCCTGCAGAGCGTTGGACGCTATTCGATGGATCGAGTGTTATCCATATTGATCGATCCTGTTCCGCAAAGGGCAAACGACCAGCATCCGACCAGGAACTGCATACTACGCCAGATGAGGCTGAGTGCGCTCTGGCTGTGATATCTGGGCTTTGGGTTTAAAGACGCAACCATGTCATTCCGGAAGGAGGAATCATGAAGTTACTACTTCGATGACTCCAGTACACCACGACCAACGTCTACTGCTTTGGCTTCACGACGCTCTCACAAACCAATGGGTTGA